>JBKJKS010000239.1:0-25856 GCA_046597295.1 Saprospiraceae bacterium | reverse complement strand
GACAGCTACGAAATGTCCGATAAATTATCGGCGGCCGTGTACCTGGATGACCAGTACCAGTCCTACGGCTTCATCGGCAGCCGGGTGAAACCGCGGTTGAAAAAAACGCCGGTCGCCGCTATTCAACGAATGGGGCAGGGACACGTGGTTTATTTCGTCGACAATCCACTGTTCCGCAGTTTCTGGCAGGAGGGTAAGGTGCTGTTTTCCAATGCACTGTTCTTTTAAAAAAATGACAGAAAGCGGTTGGAACGGGACTCATATCCGCCTGAATTTATTAAATAAAAACTTTTTGTTTTAAAAAACGTTCAACTTTTTAAAACAATTTGCCCCCTATGGCCAAAGCGCGTACCATCTATTTCTGCTCCAGCTGCGGGGCCTCCGCTCCGAAATGGATCGGTAAGTGCCCGCATTGCAACGAATGGAACACCTACCAGGAAGAGCTGATCCAGAAGGAGACCGCCAGCGAGGAGAAACGGCGGTCCTGGGCCCCATCCGGCAACGGCAAATCGGACTCGCCCAAGGCCGTACCGCTCAAGCACATTCAGACCGGCCACACCATGCGCATGGCGACGCCCGACCAGGAACTGAACCGGGTGCTGGGCGGCGGCATCGTACCGGGATCGCTGGTGCTCATCGGTGGTCAGCCGGGCATCGGTAAGAGCACGCTGCTGCTGCAGGTAGCCATGCAGCTACCCGCCAGGATACTCTACGTCAGCGGGGAAGAGAGCGAGGAACAGATCAAGATGCGCGCCGACCGGGTAGGCGTTTTTGCCAGCGAATGCTATATCCTGACCGAGACCAACACCACCAAAGTGCTGCAGCAGGCGCAGGAACTGCAGCCGCAGCTGATCATCGTGGACTCTATCCAGACCATGAACACACCGCACCTGGACAGCGCGCCGGGGGGCATCGCTCAGGTCCGCGAATGCGCCGGCGAACTGCTGCGCTTTGCCAAAGAGACCAACATCCCCATTTTTCTGATTGGTCATATTAACAAGGAAGGCGAGATCGCCGGACCAAAATTGCTGGAACATATTGTCGACTGCGTCCTGCAGTTCGAAGGCGACCGGCACAACACCTACCGCATCCTGCGCACGCTCAAGAACCGCTTCGGCAGCACCGATGAAATGGGCATTTACGAAATGCAGGCCGCCGGCCTGCGGGAGGTGAGCAATCCCTCGGAACTGCTGCTGAGTCAGAAAGACGAGGAGTTGAGCGGTTGCGCGGTGGCCGCCACCATGGAAGGCCTGCGGCCCATGCTGATCGAAACCCAGGCGCTGGTCAGCAAATCGGTGTACGGTACGCCGCAGCGCTCGGCCACCGGCTTCGATATGCGCCGCCTGCAAATGCTGCTGGCCGTGCTGGAAAAGCGTTGCGGCTATTTTTTCAGCATGAACGACGTTTTTCTCAACCTCGCCGGCGGCATCCGCGTGGAAGACCCGGCCATCGACCTGGCCATTGTCGCCTCGCTCATCTCCTCTTTGCAGGATGTGAGCATCCCGTCGAACGTCTGCTTTGCCGGCGAGGTAGGCCTGTCCGGCGAGATTCGCGCCGTCACCCGCCTGGAGCAGCGCATCACCGAGGCGGACCGCCTGGGCTTCAAGGAAATCTACGTGTCCAAATACGGCATGAAAGGCATCGACACCAAGCGCTTCGGCCTGCGCATTTACACGCTGGGCAAGGTGGAAGAGTTGAAATCGGCTCTCTTTACCTGAGTCCCGACGATTATCAGGTCTGTTCGAACAGCCACCACATAGGCCGCAGGCGCCGGCGCTTGACCACCTTGTAATTGATCGTGACAAACTGCCGGATATGTTCCAGGGCGGCATCCGTATCATCGGTGAACAGCAGCAGATCGAGGTCCTGCGGCGAAATCGTGCCTTGCTCAGCCATGAATTTGATATAGTCCAGCAGCGGCTGGTAGTAGTCCATACCCATCACCACGATGGGGAAGTTGTGGACCTTGCCGGTTTGTACCAATGTCAAAATTTCAAAGAACTCGTCCATGGTGCCAAAGCCGCCCGGCAGGATTACGAAGGCGTAGGAGTACTTGATCAGCAGCATTTTGCGCACGAAGAAGTAGCGGATATTCACGTACTTATCCAGGTAGGGATTGGCGGATTGCTCGTGGGGCAGGGTGATATTGCAGCCGACCGAAGGACCGCCGGCTTCCCGGGCGCCCCGGTTGGCCGCCTCCATAATGCCGGGACCACCGCCGGTCATGATGGTGAAGCCGAGGTCGGTCGAAATGCGTGCACTGATGGCGCGTGCGGCTTCGTAGTGCGGATGGCCTTCCTTGAAACGCGCCGACCCGAATACCGTGATACAGGGTCCGACGAAGTGCAGCGCCCGGAAACCGCGCACGAATTCCCAGAACACCTGCAGGGCATACCATAGCTCGAAGCTCCGGTCATGCGGGCCTTCCAGAAAAATGGGCTCCTTCGGGTCGAACAGGCGTTGTTTTTTAGGCGGCGTTACTTGTTGCATGGTCAAGGCGATGAGCGGTTTTGGAGGGGCCAAACTACAATGTTTTCATTATTCCCGCAGGGAACAGCCGGGCAACCCCGTTGGAAGCACCAAATTTGGCGGTAGATTTTAACAAAAATCTAAACCACTGGTTTTCAGCAAGATGAACGGCCGTTTTTGCCGGCATTTTTCCTACTTTTGCGGAATTAGCGTATTGGCCACATTAACACATTGGCCACATTTAGCATTATGGCAGAACAAAACTTTGTTGACTACGTCAAAATCATGTTTCGCTCCGGTAAAGGCGGGGCGGGCAGTATGCACTTTTACAGGGGTCCCGGGATGCCCAAAGGCGGCCCCGATGGCGGCGATGGCGGCCGCGGCGGCCACATCTTTCTGAAGGCCGATCCCCAGGAATGGACGCTGCTCGACCTGCGGTACACCAAGCACATCTACGCCAAAGATGGAGAGAATGGCCGCGGCGGTCTCAAAACCGGCTCCGACGGCTCCGACGTCGTGGTGCGGGTACCGCTGGGTACGGTGGCCCGCGATGCCGAGACCGGCGAAATACTGCTCGAGATCACCGAGCGCGACGAGATAAAGACCCTCTTTCCCGGCGGCCGTGGCGGCAAGGGCAATAACTTCTTTAAATCGGCTACCAACCAGACGCCCCGCTATGCCCAGCCCGGCGAACCCGCCATCGAAAAGTGGGTGATCCTGGAATTGAAAGTACTGGCTGATGTGGGGCTGGTCGGCTTTCCCAATGCCGGCAAAAGTACCCTGTTGAGCGCGGTCACCGCGGCCAAGCCCAAGATCGGGGACTATGCCTTCACCACCGTGGTGCCGCAAATCGGTATTGTCCAGGTTCGTCCGGGGCAGACCTTCATCATGGCCGATATTCCGGGCATCATCGAGGGGGCACACGAGGGCCGCGGCCTGGGTCACCGGTTCCTGCGCCACATCGAACGCAACAGCACGCTGCTTTTCATGATCCCGGCCGATACCAACCGCAGCATCAACGACGAGTACCAGATTCTGCTGCATGAATTACAGGAGTTTAACCCCGAGCTGCTGGACAAACCGCGCCTGCTGGCCATTACCAAAAGCGACCTGATTGACAAGGATCTGGAAAAGCTGCTCCGCCCGACCCTGCCGACCGGCATCGAGGTACTGTTTATTTCCGCGCTGGCCAATAAGAACATCGCCGCCCTGAAGGAGCTGCTATGGAAATATTTAAATACTTGATGGTCAGGGAAAGAGCCTGTAAAACGAAAGCCCTCGCTCTGTCGAACAGAACGAGGGCTTTTTGCAGGAGGCAGCAAAACCGGGCCTAACCGAAAACTTCCGTAGCCGACTTTGCGCTGTAGCGCAGGATGTTGCTGAGCGTTGCTTGCGAAGGATGGAACTGGACCTTGGGCAGCTGGGTTTTCGACAGCAACAGGCTGTTGAACTCCGCGTGCAGATCGGGGTCCTCCTCGATCATAGCGACCATTTCCACCGCATCGGCGGCAGGCATTTCATGGTACAGGAACTGCACCAGGGCATTATCGTATGTGTAGGTTTTTTCCATAGGCGGCTGAGCCGTTTTCAATTTTAAATTCGTTAAAAGTCGGGTGTAAAACAGGCGCCAGGGGGCGATTATTGCTTTTTAGCAGACAATCTTTCATTTTTTAACATTCGTTAGCACTTCACTACCACCCTAGTTGAGGATGACCACTTTGGTGATAATGGCATCCGGGTTTTCAAAATTGGCCACGCTGGTGGCAAAGACCAAATAAACCCCGGAGGCTGCGCGCCGGCCCAAATAATCGCGGCCATTCCAGATGGCCTGACCCCCCAAAGCCTGTCCCTCGTACACCAGGTTGCCGGCCACATCGGTGATCTTGATATTGGCGTCCCGCGCCAGGCCGTAGATGGCGATCGGGCCATCGTAACCGGGCTGGACCGGGTTGGGATAAGCGTACGAGGTGGCGGAATTGATCCTTCCGCCGGTGGTCGCTTCGCCGCGCAGCGACAGCAGGCCCTTTTCCGTACCGATCCACACCTCGCCGTTCTTTGGATTGATCGCGATGTCGGTGATGTTATTATCGAACAGCGGGCTGTTCGTGGCGGTAAAACGGCCTTCTTCGGTCAACCCGTCCGCCGACTGGACAAAAATGCCATTGGTCGTACCAAACCATTTGCGGTTACCGCCATCCACGGCGATGGTGCGTACATCTTCCGTCTCCAGCAGGTAGCCGTTGAAACCATCCACGTTGATGATGCGGCGCCGGCCGGTGCAGCTCGGATCGAAGACGTTGCTACCACACTCAAAGCTCACCGTGCCCTGCTGGGTGCCCACCCAGATGTCGCCTTCCAGGTCCACGGCCAGACAATTAACGGTATTGGTGGGCATGACGCTGTTCGAAGACGTAAAAATTTTGTAGCGGTCGTCGGAGGGGTCATCGATGTCGCTACCACTGTCGAACACCATGACTCCGCCGTTAAAACCGATCGTGAACCACTTGTAACCATTCAGATCGACGATCACCGACGTCAGAATATTGGCCGGTGCGGATGGAAAATTGCGCAACGTGCCATCGGTTTTCAGCACAGCAATGGGGGCTCCCGCACCGTAATTGGCTATCCAGAGGTTTTCGTCTTTATCAAAGGCCAATCCGCTGATCGCCGTACGGCCGCTACCGGAGGCCCCGGCATTCTGCAGGATGGAGTTGTTCCTGGTATAACATTTCGTCTCGGTACCGGCGCCATTGGCCTCGATCAGACCACCGACGAAACTACCGACGTAGAATTTATCCTGGGTAGGATGCCCGGCGACCCGCCACAGGTCTTTATGGCATTCACCGTCCACCAACTCCGGATTGGTCTCCCGGTTAAAACGACGCCAGGAACCATTTTCAAAAATATAAACCCCCAGATTGGGTTCCCCCAACGGGCCTAAGCCGGGCTCGGCACCCGGCGTACCGACGTATACTTTGTCGCGAACAATGTTGATCTCGGTCGACGTATGGCGATAAGGCGAGTTGAAAGCGAAACGGTCGCACTGATTGGCGGGTTGATCGTAAAAGCGAAATTGATCGGAGTCATCGGCAATCCAGAACTTCCGGTCGCCGTCCTCCACCGTGTACCAGGGTTTGGTGGCGTCGCAGCTGCTGGAAATGTTGTAGCGGTCGCCGTCGGGCTCCAGGTAGTCTACATAACCGTCAAAACCACGTTTCCAGCCGATGACCAGCCCATTGCCTTCGGCAGTCAGGAAATACACGTCGCGATCGGGATTGTCCGCGATCTGGATAAGCGCCTCCGATTCGTAGCGATAGAGCCGGTTTTGGATGCCCACGTAGAGTTGGTTGTTCCAGACCGCCATGGCCCCTACCGGTTCGCCGGCAATAAAACCATCGGCCGGGCCGAGCATTTGCCAGCGGCTGAAATCAGCCGGATTAACGTCATCGGCCGGCAGGCGAAAGACCCCGTCGTCGGTGCCGGCGTATAGGTTGCCTTCAAATAAGGCGAAGGATCGCACCGGCATGCCCGTGAACACGGTGTATTCGGCCTCGGCGCGTTCAAGATTGAGTTTCAGTACCCCGAAACCGCAAGCCAGGTAAGCAAATACGCCGTCGAAATACACCGCGTATATTTTCTTATCCCCGATAATATTGACGTTCTTTTTAATAAACGGCAGATTGACCACTGTGCCGTCTTTGAGGTGGTACAGATCGAGGTTGCTGTTAGCATAGGCCACCAGCAGTATATCCGTCTCCCGGTTGTAACGAAGGAGATTCATCCCCACGTCGCTCAGGCCTTCCACTTTGGTAATGAAACGCGGCGAGCGATCGGCCTTGTTAATTTCGACAATGGCCCATTCGGTGGCGAAGTACACTTTCGTGTCGCTCTGGGTCACGTACAATGAGCGCTGCCAGGGCAAGTGCTGTTCCCAGTCCCCAATCCGCAGACGGGAAAAACTGGCCGAGTCGGACTGGGCCGCCAGACTGCCGGCGAGAACGGAAAAAGCAATGGAAAGGAGGAAAGCGCGCATAGCCAAACGTAGCGACATGGAAGTTGCAGTTTTGGGGGAATGGCGCGGTAGGGTGACATTGGGTTGCCTTACCGGTTTGCATTTACACTCCCGGCGTCACAAAAGGCACCTTCGTCACGACTGCTTCCAACCGCTTACTGCCCGCGACAATCATGATCTTCGTGCCGGGTTCGGCAAATTTCGCCTTCACGTAGCCCATCCCGATGGGTTTGTCCAGCGTCGGCGAATGGGTCCCCGAAGTGACCACACCGATGGTGGCGCCCCGCGGACTTTCAATGACGTAGTCGTGGCGCGGTACCCGCTTCTCCTCCAGGACAAAACCGACCAGTTTACGCTTGACGCCGTCGGTTTTCTGTTTTTTTAATTTTTCGATGGAGGGGAAATCCACGCCCTTGTTCAGTTTGGTGATCCAGCCCAGACCGGCTTCCAGCGGGCTGGTGGTGTCGCTGATGTCATTGCCGTACAGGCAATAGCCCATCTCCAGGCGCAGGGTATCGCGGGCGCCCAGTCCGGCGGGCTGGATGCCGAATTTTTCACCGGCCTTGAAGACCCGGTCCCATATCTTGACCAAGTCCTTGTTTTTAGCGTAGATCTCGAAGCCGCCGCTGCCGGTATAGCCGGTGGCCGACACGATCACATTCTGACAGGTCGCAAAGCGTCCGCGCCGGAAGGAGTAATATTTAATACCGCTCAGATCGATGTCGGTCAGTTTTTGCAGGGCGGCAGCGGCTTTCGGGCCTTGTACGGCAATGAGGCCGGTCTTGGAGGAAATATTCGTCATTTTCACGTCGAAACCCCGTGCCAGGCGCTTCATCCAGCGCCAGTCCTTGATCTCATTGGAAGCATTCACCACCACCATGTAGGTTTGCTCGCCGGCCGTGGTCATCTCGGCCACATCATCGAGCCGGTACACCAGCAGGTCGTCCACGATGCCGCTTTTTTTGTTGGGGAGGCAGGAATATTGCACCTCACCGGGCGTCAGTTTGCTGACGTCATTCGAAGTAGCACTTTGCAGAAAGGCCGTGGCGTCCTTGCCTTTGACGATGAATTCGCCCATGTGGCTCACGTCGAACACGCCCACTGCGGTGCGTACGGCGCGGTGTTCGTCGGTGATCGTGCTGTACGAGATGGGCATATTGTAACCGGCGAACTCGGCCATCTTCGCACCGAGGGCCAGGTGTCTTTCTGTCAGTGGTGTATTTTTCATATTATTTCTTTTCAAGCAGTTTTGGATCCAGGGCCACCGCCTGCTGGCGGTAGCGTTCTCCGTTCACCGCGTCGCCGGAAGCGTAGTAGGCGGTGCCCAGATCGAAGAGATTAGCGGCATTCTTGGGATCGAGCGCCACGGCCTGCTGGAACCAGGCAATGGCTTCGGCATGTTTGGCCTGCACGCCGTTGACGACACCCTGCAGGCGGGCAGTCTGGGCGTCCTGGTTATTGATCTGCCAGGATTCGGCCAGGTAACGCTGGGCGGTCGCCAGGTCGTTTTTTTGTTCACCGTAGTACTGGGCGCCATCGCGCAGGGCCATCGCCAGGTAGGTTTTCCAGCGCGGATCGTCCTGGCCGAAGCGCACGGCCTGGCGGTAGTCGGCGATGGCAGCGTCGTAATTTTTCAAATAAAAATACGCGCCGCCCCGGCTGATGTAGGCGTCCTTGTAGTTGGGATAAATTTCGAGGGCTTTGGTCAGATGGTCCACCGCCTGGCGGCACAGGTCTAACCGCTTTTCCGGGTTGGTCTCCTGATTGGCCCGGTCGAAGAGTATACCGCCACAGGCGTTGTGGATCTTGGCGCTGTTGTCCGAGGTGCCCACATCGGCGAAGAAAAGTTCTTCATTGCTGCTCCAGTCGGTATTGCGCACGACGGTCTTGAGGGAAAAGAGCGCCACGACCGCCCCGGCCACGATCAGTACGGTTTTCAAATGGCCGCTTTCGGCCCAGCGCAGCAGCAGTGCCGCGATGGCGATGCAAAATCCCACCGAGGGCATGAAAATGAAGCGTTCGCCCATGTTGGTGCCGATGGGAAAAAAGATGTTGGAGACAATGCTCAGGGGCAGCAGGTACATCCAGATGCCGAACTGCCAGGGATTGCGCTGCCGCAGCCCGAGAATGGCCTGATAGCCCAGGTAGCCGTAAGCCGCCAGACTGAACAGGACCATAGGATGGGCGAACGACACCATGCCGATCACCCGGGGATAGTAGTCATGGGTGAGCGGATGCGGCAGGAACAGCAGCAAAATATATTTGCCGAGGGTATAAAAAATAGCCGCCCACTTCTCCAGCCCTGCAAAAGGTATCCACGCCGTCCCATTGAACTTGAGGAAAGGATTGTTCATCAGATCCGGAGCGTCCACCCCGAATTTCCAGTGCAAAATACTGCCGCGCAGCAAAAAGAACAGCCCAAAGGCCAGCCAGACGGGCCAGCTGGCAGCCACGACCGACGGCGCCTTTCCCGGGTTCTCACCGGAGCCGGCCGGCCGGCTAAACCAGAGGGCCAGGGGAATGAGGAGCACGAAAGCCGCCGCATTTTCCTTGGACAGGCAGGCGACCAGAAAGGCCGCGCCGGCGGCCAATTTCCAGGCAAATTTTTGCGTGTCCAGGGCCTTAAAGGTGCACCACAGGGCCGTCAGGCAACCCAGCAGCGTGACGATCTCATCGCAGCCTTTGATGTTGTTCACCACCTCCGTGTGGATAGGATGGGCCGTAAACAGTAGGGTGGCGATCCAGGCCAGCAGTGCGGCAGCGGTTCCGCCCTGGTTGGCAAACAAGCGTAACAGCACCCGGTACAGGATCACACAGGTGGTAGCGAAAAGCAGCACCGTCAGCAGGTGGAAAACAAAGCTTTTCGCGCCGAACAGCTGGTACAGCAGCGCGAACAAAGCCAGCGTCATCGGACGATAGCGGCCTCCGGAAACCAGCGCATCCTTCCCTTCAACCTTGAAGAAGCCGAAAAAAGTGTCTTTCGAAAAAATGCCCGAAATGCCCTGCAGTCCCTGCTGGGTGAACATGTTGTCGGTGATGACGATGCTGTCATCCAGCACGAAACCATGGTTCAGGGAGTTGGCGTATAGCAGGAAGGCAAAGCCGAAGATCAACAGGCTTTGCAGGCGCAGGTTGCTGAAGAACGCGGGCAGTACCATCGCCGTCGTTGGTAGTCGGCGCGGGGTCGGTCGTCCGGTGGCCTTGGGTTTGCCCGGTTCGGCCGGCCGGTTCGGTCGGGGGGCGGCGGCTGGCGGCGTGGGCTTGCGTGGTTTGGCCATGGCTGGGCTGGATTTTTCAGCGCGAAAGAACGGATTTTTTCCGGTTTGGCCCGCTACGCTGACAGCGGGGAAAAATGCCCATGCTTTGCAGCCTTCGTTTTTTCAGCGTAGGGCCTCGCGCAATACCGCCACACTCTTTTGATTTTCAACGGAATAAAAAGCCTGCATCAGGTCCAGTTTTTCCCGTTTACTGAGGTGCAGACTGAGGGAAGCCTCCCGTTGTTTGCGGACCGGACGGTAGTAAAAAGGGATGAATTGCAGCTGATTCTTTCCCAGCAGGTCGGCCAGCAGGGCCAGGGCGCCGTCCTGGTCGTAGTCCTGCATGGTGGTCAGGCTGGCGACGGCATTGGCTGGCGTGAACAGGCTCTCAATAATGCCCTTAGCGTCGCTTTTGGAAATGGGTTCTATTTTTTCCCAGCACCTGATTTGCACGATAATCACGCCGCCGGTATTGGCAGTAACCCAATCGCGGAAATTATGCAGGAAACGGGTAGCTAAACCCATTCCGTAGTTGTCCCGAAAACCGGCGTCCACCGCCTCCACGGCGGGGCTGGTCGGCAGCCACACGTTGGGCAGGATCAGCGGGTAGGTGCAGTTCATGCGCAGGGCGGAAGTAAAGGCCAGGCTGTCCGCCTGCTGCGCCTGGAAGAGCCGGCCAAAATCCACGCCGTCTATTTCGGGATACAAGGTCGAATCCGGCGGCCGCATCAGATAGCTGACGCCCTGGGGGCTGATCAGCATCCGGCGCGCATCGTTCAGTACGAAAGGCGACAGGATCATCATGGGAATAATGGCCTCGGCTTCCGGCTGCCGGTAATCCGCCAGGCGGCGGTTGAAATAGCCCCGGCAATTTTCATTCAACTGACGCTCAAAAATATACCCCCGGTCCTTGCTGTAGGTGAAATTGCCAGACTTGAACTGCGTGAGGGGCACGAAAAGGTCATTCGCAACGATGGTAAAGGTGACCGGATTCAGCAGGTCTTCGCCCATATTTTGAATGAACGAGGTGTCCTGTGCCGACACCGGTTCACCCAGGTGCTGGCGCAGCGCCAGTTCGCGGACCAGGCTGGCCCCCAGCATCCCGCCCGATGCGCCGGTGATCAGTACGGTATGCCGCAGCAGGCGGCCCTCGGTGAGCCGGTCGGCCTGTTGCAGGGCCTGCATGGTCCAGACGGCTGAGCGCGTGCCGCCGCCGCTGACGCAAAGCAGGACCAGCTTGGGTTTGGGATTCCGGGCCGTCTGGTTTTTGGCCAGCCAGCGGTCCAGGATGCTGCGGGTAGCGGCCAGATCAAGCGCAATATGCTGTGGTGCGCCGATTTTCTCAAAGTTACTGTAGGTGTAATCTGCCCGGTTCTCCAGCCGGTAATCCAGCCCGTAAGCGTGGTTGCGGTAATTGAGAAAGCCCCAGCCGGTGAGGGTATTGACGATGAATAGCAGGCTGAGAAAAACGAAGGTACTCCAGGTCCGAAACCAGAAAGTGATGGCGCCGAACACGGACATGACCATGCTGGCCAGCAGGAAAAAAGTAGCGGCGGTCGGAATACGCGCCCAGTCCTTGTCCAGGAACAGCCCAAGTACGACCAGCAGCAGCAAGGCGACCACTTGTACAATGACCGCATTGAGGTGGTTCTGCCGGAACACCTGGCTCAGGATAGTGGGATTGTAGTGGGCAACGCTGCGGACCAGGCGGGGCCGTAGCCGCCCGGTGAGGTAGGTATCGGTCCGCCAGCGGGTAGTGCCCACCTGTATTTCATGAATGGTCGGCAGGCGCTGGCCCGGTACCAGCAGCCGGCCACCGGGCCGCGGAATGAAACTGCCCGGCCGTAGAAAAGCGCCAATATCCTTGTTGGTCACGTACAAATAGCCCACCAGCAGACTAATCAGGGCGGCAGTGCCGGTCAGAAAGCCGATAACGTTCCAGGCGATCGCCCCGGTGGAGGTCAGTTCATCATGCCATTGAAACCAAATCGTCGCCGCCAGGTAGGTCACCAGCGCCGCCAGCGGAATGAGGCTGTTGTTGACGCTGAATTTGGTGAAGGGCGTATCCAGCGTGGCCAGGAACGGAAAGCGGTTGGCGCTGAGCAGGTAAGTGGTCAGGTGCCAGATCATGATAAAGGCGCCGAATGCGGCCCCCGTCAGCAGAAAGCTCCAGAAATTGACCTCGCCGCAGTACTCGGGAGTTAGCAGTACGTAGTGCACCCCGAAGAAACGTCCGATCATCCCCGTCATCATCATCCCCAGGATCACCCAGAGGGCGACCAGCATCAAGTGATTGCGCACGTGCAGCACCAGCAGCCGGACCGGAAATGAGTAGTAGAGGGGGCTTAAGGCATTCATAGTGGTGGATAACGCTGAAAAGGAGTTTCCGCGTTTCAGCGTGCAAGTTGGTGTGAAAAAGTATTTTTTCGATGCATAACTAACCAGGCATGTGGGCAGCCTTTCCGGACAAGACGTTTGATTTTTAATAACGCCAGCCGCATCATCCAGCCAAGCACCGGGAAAAAGTTTTTGAAAAATGATCTCTTCTTGGTTCACGCGGCGGACAGCACGGGCATTCACTCTTGAAAACCACATGAAAGCGGAAGGCCGCGTTGTAAAACGCGGCCTTTTTTCCTCCAAAACCATCATCCCCTGAACATCATCCCCAGCAAACTACCCCCAACCAGCCAGCCCCGGATTACCAGCCCCAAATTATCACGACAGCTGCTTTTTTGCAGCCCTTCCTGAACCTGTTGCCGGCAACACCTTGGTGTAGCCCGGCACAGACAGGTAGACCACCTTCCCACAGCCTTTCCGTCGTATAGCGCCGGAAGGGCTTTTTTGTTGGCAGGTAGGAGATGCTGCCAACAGGAACGCGGATGACGCGGATGTGCCAAACGCGGACAAAACGGATTTTAAAATCCGCGTCATCCGCGTTTGCTTGCATCCGCGTCATCCGCGTTCCCATTCGCCATGGAAATTTTACTGCCCACTATTCCCCCGGCAAGGCCCGCAGCACATTTTCCGCCGGCTGGTGGTACCTTTTGAGGGTATTCGGTGCCTGCAGAAAATCCTGCAGCGTCGTGCGGGCCTGGGCATACTGGCCGGCTCCGGCGTAGGCCAGGCCGAGGTGATAGCGTGCAGCAGCCTGGAAGGCATTATCACTGGCGCCGGCAACCGGTTGGAGATGATAAATGGCGGGGGCGTATTGTTTATCCTGCAGCAAGGCGCAGCCATAATAAAAACGATAGGCCAGCCGGTCGGGGTACTGCTGCACCACGGCGCCCAGCGCTTCGGCGGAGCGGTGGTAATTGGTACTGTCGTCGTACAGTTCGAAGGCGCGGCGTACGTCTTCCGGCGGCGCTTCCTGGCCGGCTTCGGGACCGCCCAGGCTCCGGAAGTCCATGCGGTTGGGGTAGTGGGAGAGGTTGGCGGCCACGGTGTTTTCCACAGTATTCTTGGGCAGGCTGAAAAACCAAACCGCCGCCGCCAGGGCGACGACGGAGGCAGCGGCGGCGAGACTCAGCAGGAACAAGCGCCGCCGGATGGCGGGCTTGGGCGGCCTGGCGGCCTGCTGCCAGGCAGGGTTCTGCAGACCATTACTCAACGGCTGCGAACGCAGGGCGGCGCTCAGTTTTTCCTGCCAGGCCATTTCCTGGCGCAAGGCCGGATCGTCGGCCAGCAATTGTTGCAGTTCGACCCGTTCCGCCGGCGAGAGCAGATTGGCGAAGTACTTTTCTAAGAGATGTTCGGCGTTATTTTCCATTTCATGCGGCGGATTAGGTTGGATTTAAAAAAAATAGGTGAAGCAGCTATTGGCATTTAAAATATTCAGCGCAGCCGATCCAGGCAGCGTTTGCGCAGTTGGCGTACCACATCGGCACTGGCGTAGCCGAGTACGTCGGCAATTTCCTGACCGGTCATTCCCTCTACGTAGGTCAGGTGAATGATCGCGCGACAAGGCTCGCCCAAGTTGCTCACCGATGTCCACAACCGGCTATGGTCCTGTTCCTCGATCAACCGCTCTTCCGCGGTCATTTCCTGGTTACCCGTTTTTTCAGCGGGCATTTCTCCAGGCAGATCGGTGCGTCCGTGCTTGCGCCGGAAGGCCTGGATCAGGTTTTTGGAAATACCAAAAACGTAGGTGCACAGGCTGCCGACCAGTTGCGTCAGCCGCCCGGATTCCAGATTGAGCAGCATGATGATCACCGCGTTCTGAAAAATATCGCGCAGATCATCTTCCTGTAAACGGCTGTAGTCCTTGGCCCAGCGTAAAAATTTGGGCTGACAAGTGCGGTACAGTGCTGCTGATCCCTGGTTCGGGTCTTGCCGAAAATCGTGTAATTCATCCACTATAGAAGCCATCTTTCCTGTTGTCCTGCTGTCCCCGTAAAGTGGCGACAAGTGGCAAAAGTAGAGCGGCGATTCAGGGTTTAATGCGCCTGCCCGGCTAAATGTTAACATCCGGGCTTTAAAAAATTAAATTTCGCAAGATTTGACCAAGGTAGAGCGTTCACGCGCCATACCTTTCGGTACATTACCAATGCTTAAATTCAGACAAATGAAAATCAACCTACCTCCTGTCGTACTAGGCTTATTGTTGCTGGCCGCTGTGCCAGCATCGGCTCAAAAAATGGCGGTCAGCAACTCTACCTGCCCCCCCACCGTCTGCCTGCCCAACAACAAGGCCGATTTTGCTTTGACCAATCTGGTATTCGATCCGAACGATGGCGATAAAAAGCGGCGCTTTCACGCCTTTTGGGTGCCGGGCGATGGCAATTATCTGCTCTTCGACCCTGCGCTGGACTCGCTGTCCATGCGCCCCTCTTATTTCTATTCGGCGGCGGGTACCTATGAAGCCGCCGCTTACCTGACCGGCAAGTACACCAACCGGAAGCCGCCCGCCCGGGCAGTACAGTCGGTGCCCATCGGTGCATTGGCGCCAAACGCACCGAGATCTGCTTTCAAAAGTCGTTTGGGAAAATTGAGTACCGATACGGTACCCGCGCTGGATGTTTTTGCCGACCATGACATCCGCAAAAAATACCTGACCACCTTCGTCATTTCCTGGCCCGGCAACGTAAATGCCTCGGGAATTTTCCTGTTTTTCAACGGCTTTAAGCATTCGCGCACGGGCGCCTACAATGCATTTTCCTCTCCGGCGCTTCGCTACGAGCGAACCGATGTGCCTCGCTATTTTTCGGGCCTTTCCCCCGCCGGCGCGCCCTTGTTCAATGCCGCAAAAATTAAAGCGCATCCTTCCGCAGATCTTCAGGTCGGCGGCACGGTGGATGGGCTTTCTTTTAGCGCCGTCTTTGCCAACAGTATGCGCACCGCCTTCGGCAGGTTGGTCTACTACCCCTCCGAAACGGCCACGATCAACAATATGCCGCCTGATTTTACCGAGAACCGCTTGTTCCCCGTTTTATGGGCCGATTCGACCTTCGTACCGCAGGATTCGTTTATGAATTTTTATGTCCTGCTGGTCGGGCCAAAGCCGGTGAGCGGCAATGGCCAGTTGAATGAAAAGTTAGCGGCACTCAATCCCGATCTGGTGCCGGGTAATCCGGTGGCCTTCACCCAACAGCAGCAGCCGCTGTACATCCAGGCAGTGGCCGATCTGCAACTGCAGTACCTGACCACCTTCGATCCGAACCAACTGACGGTAGAAGGCGTAAAAAAAATGGGCGCGGATGATTTCGAAGTGACCTTCCGGCTCGAAATGTGCAACAAAGGACGTGGTATTGTGGAGCAGGAGGACATCAGCCTGACCTTCCCCAGCATGTTCCAAAACTTCGTTCCGCTGGGCTTCAACCCCGTTAATTCCAACCTGACCGCCAACAGCTGGGACTTTCGGAGTAACATGACGATCCCCGGCGTAGAGCCCGACTCGACGGGTCACGAGGAAAGTGTTTGTGCAAGCATCCAGTTCTCGGCCAGGACCAATTGTACAGGCCTGCGCTCCCTTTGGAAATCAGCAGACCCGGCTCCCGTGCAGGCTTGCGTTGTCTTTAACAATTCGCTGGTCAACCATCCGGAATGCCACGCGGCCACGCCCATTGACTCCACGCAGTTTGGCTGTCTCTGCTGTAATAGCGGTAGCGGCACGAAAGTCGATGGGGCGGATAGTTCCTGGCTCCTGTGGCTGCTGTTGATTCTGGTCGTTTTGTTCGCCATTTGGTGGGCCAACAAGAATAATAGCCACTAGGACGCCCGGAAAATTTCAATAGAAAGGGCCGCCACCCGGTCGCTCAGCCGTACAAATCAGATACTATGTTGAAAAACATCGTTACAGCGTTCATTTTTTGCTTCATTTTCCTGTCCGCATCCGCCCAACAAGATTCACTGCTGGCGGAACAATACCTCGCCCGGGCCAGTGATTGCCTGCTGCGTAACCAGCCCGACAGCTCGGGCGCATTGCACCGCATGGCCCTGGCCCTGTACCGGAAAAATGACCGGCTCGACCTGTGGCTCACCAGTTATATTCCCTTGGCCTATACCTGGGCCGATGACCTGAAGCAGCCGTTCGCCGCCGAAGCCTATCTCGATCAAGCCCTGAAGGGCAGCTGGCGCAAGCCGACGACGAGCAAAGAATGGGAGCAGTTGATCCGGATACTCATGTACAAAGGCCATTTCTATCAGTGGTATATTTTTGACTACAGCAATGCCGTCAAATATTATGAAGAGAGCTTTCAACTGTATATCCACCAGTTAGGAGAGAAAAACGATAAAATCGCCAACTACATCTACCACCAGCTGGGCAATGCCTATACGCGTTTGGGCGACTACGAACGCGCACAGCACCTGTTGCGGCGGGGCATCGCCTACGGCGAAAAAAAACAACAGCCGCAGATTGGAAAATATGGTGATCTGGCGATTATTCTCCTGGATCAGGGCAAGAACATGGAAGCGCTTACGGTACTCCAGAGCGGTCTACAGGTCCCCGGCGCGGCCGCGGATGCCCTGATCACCGCCCGGCTGAGCGAGGCACGGGTCTGGCTCAGCCTCGGCAGTGTACCGCAATCGCTGGCCGCATTGCAAAAAGTGCTCCCCCTGATCGCGCAATTACCGGGAAGCGATGCGCAAAGAGCCTACTACCGGGCCGGGTATTATGGCATGGCCGCGAAAATCCAGGATTCGTTGGGCAACGTGAACGCTGCTTTGCAGCACTACCAAAAGGCCATTCACTTCGAAACGGTTGCGCAGGGCACACCTTATTACCGGGAAGTCGGCAAAGCGCACTATAGCCTGGCCAATTTTTATTTGCGGCACCGCAAGCCTGACGAGGCCCTGCGGGAGTTCCAGCTGGCCCTGCAATGCGTACTGCGGGACTTCAAGCCAAAATCCCGGGCAGAGCAACCCGACGCCGCCCAATTCTATGCGGAAAACACGATCATTGAAGGCCTGATTGGCAAAGCGGCTGCCTTTCGCGCGCTGGGACGCCTGGAGGAAGCCCTGGCCTGTTACGAACTCGTCCCGGCGGTGGAATCCAAATTACGGGCCACCCATACCTATGAATCCTCCAAGCTGCTGGCCTTGAGTGAAAGCCGCAGGCGCTTTGACGAGGCCATTACCCTGGCCTGGCAACTGTACGAGCGTAGCCAGGATAGGCAGTACGCCGAGCGCGCTTTTCACCTCACCGAGCAGGCCCGCGGTACGCTGCTACTGCAAAGCCTGGCCCGGGCCCGGGCGGAATACCGCCTGCCGGATAGTATTCGGCAGCGCGACTATGACCTGCAGGTGCGCGTGTCGTGGTGTGAACAGCAGATTGCCGGCGAACGCAATCAGGGGTCATCCGCCAGTGCGGTGCGCATCAAGCAACTGGAACAGGATTTATTCGAGCTCAAACGCAGCCAGGAAGCGTTTGTCGGGCAATTAAGGCGCACATTCCCCGACTTTGCCCACCTGTCGGACGAAATCGTCTTTCTCTTGCCCCGCCAGGTCCCGGCCCTGCTGCGCCCCGATCAGGCTATGGTGGACTACTACCTCACCGAGACGGATGCCTATATTTTCTGGCTGGATGTCGCCGGCAAATTCACCTGGCGCCGCGCAGCACTGCCGGCCGGTTTCCGCGAAGCCATGCGGTTTTTTGCCCAATACCCCACCACCTGGGATGAAAATGTAAACGCAGCGCGGGACCAGCAATTTCGGCAAACGGCCGTCGGGCTGTTCCGGTTATTGCTCGCCCCCGAGCTGGCCGCCGCGCCGGACGTGCACAGCCTGCTGCTGGTGCCGGACGATGTGCTGGTCTTCATTCCCTTCGAAATGCTGCTGCGGGACCAGCAATCCGCCGACTGGGCGGATCTGCCCTGGCTCCTGGTCGATTACAACATTGGTTATGCTTATTCCGCCACTTTGCTCTACCTCCAGCAGGCCCTCAGCCGGCAGCATGCCCTGGAAGCCCGGCCACGCTATGCCCTGGGCGGCTTTGCGCCTTCCTACGAAGCGGACAGTTGGAATCGGCAGGATACTACGGCGCTGTTCCAGGACAAAGTGTACGCCGTGAAAAGTACGATGGCCGAGGTCCGCAAGGTACACCGGCTCATCGGCGGACGGGACTACTACGGCGATAAAGCGACGGAAGCGCAATTTCGCCTGACCGCACCGGACTGCCGGGTGCTGCTGCTGGCCATGCACGGTTTCGCCGATGACCAGCATCCGGAGTTAGCGCGCCTGTTGTTCGGCAGCCGCGCCCCAGACTCGATCAACAACAATATTTTGTTTGCCAATGAATTGCAGATCATGCAGTTACACGCCGACCTGGCGGTATTGAGCGCCTGTCATACCGGATTCGGCAAGTTGAACAAAGGCGAAGGGGTCTATAGCCTGGCCCGGGCGTTTGCGGCGGCCGGCGTACCCTGCACGGTGATGAGCCTGTGGCGCCTGCATGAAGCGACCGGCCCGGTGATCGTGGAGGCTTTTTTTACGTATTTGCAGGCCGGCAAACCCAAGGATGAAGCGCTGCGACTGGCTAAACTGGATTTTCTGAAAGATCCCAACCATGCGGAATCCACTGCGCCCTACTACTGGGCCGGCATCATGGTCACCGGTGATCTGGGCACTATGGACCTGCCCGCGCTGCCGGCGCCGGCCAGTGCCTGGGCCTATGTCCTGTTGGGCAGCCTGATCCTCGGCGCCGGCTGGTGGGGGCTGCGTCGGCAAAGAACCCGCGCCGCGGGTCTGAACGGGTAACCGAACATTTCCGACAACTATGTACCGCTCCAATGCTGCTCCGCTGCCTGCCCCACCCGGGCCGGGCAGCGGAGCCGTGCCTGTCCGCCCGGCGTCAATAATTAACCGGTCGCGTAAAAATCAAAAGCCTGCCGCCGTATCTTCGCCCCCACTTTCGCGGTCCACCACCACTTTTATCCGCGCAAGACCTCCCGTCTTTTGTCCACCTAACCAATTTAAAAGCGCATTTATGCAAGAAGCCGGCGTAAAAAACCCCGCAGCCACCCTCGACAGCATTGGCCTGAAAGCCTACAAAACCGCCTACTGGAATCTGAGTGCCGAAGAGCTCGTTGAGCATTCGATCATGAAAGGTATGGGCCAATTGGCCGATAGCGGCGCCCTGGTGATCAACACCGGTGAATTCACGGGCCGCTCCCCGGAAGACCGCTTCATCGTCATGGACAGCGAAACCAAAAACAAGGTCAATTGGGGCAAGGTGAATTTACC
The DNA here is from genome assembly GCA_046597295.1 of Saprospiraceae bacterium. Taxonomy (GTDB): domain Bacteria; phylum Bacteroidota; class Bacteroidia; order Chitinophagales; family Saprospiraceae; genus M3007. The sequence goes on along the minus strand of JBKJKS010000239.1, from coordinate 6,440 downwards.
CTTCGATTCCCGCAAATTCGACCGCCTTTGGCGCAAAGCCTGTGCCTACCTGAAAAAAAAGGACGTTTACGTGCGCGACGTGCGGGCCAATGCAAGCATCAATCCCGACTACCACCTCCGCCTGCGGGTGATAACAGAATTACCCTGGAGTAATCAATTTGCCAACAATATGTTCCTGCGTCCGGACTGGGCAGAGCTGCTGGCCTTTGAACCGCGCTGGACGATTCTCTGCGTGCCCGGTATGCAGGCCGATCCGGCCACCGACGGTACCCGCCAGCCTAACTTTGCCATCATCAACGTCAGGAAACGGCAGCTGCTGATCGGCGGCACGGGCTACACCGGGGAGATCAAAAAGGGGGTGTTTTCAGTGATCAATTTTGTGCTCCCGATCCGGGGTAAGGAGGCCCTTCCGATGCACTGTTCGGCGAATGTGGGCCAAGCGGGCGATATCGCCCTGTTCTTCGGCCTGTCCGGTACCGGCAAAACGACCCTCAGCGCCGACCCCGACCGACCGCTCATCGGCGATGATGAGCACGCCTGGGTCGAGAACGAGGTCTTCAATTTCGAAGGCGGCTGCTACGCCAAAACCATCGACCTCACCGAGGAAAAGGAGCCGGATATTTACCGTGCCATCCGCCACGGCGCTATTCTGGAGAACGTTGCCTTTCTGCCCAACACCCGCACGGTAGATTACGCCGATCGCAGCATTACGGAGAATACGCGCGTATCGTACCCGATCTACCACATTGATAATGCGGTCTGTCCCAGCCGGGCCGACGGAGACCCGAAGCACATTTTCTTCCTGTCCTGCGATGCGTTCGGCGTGTTACCGCCCATTTCCAAACTGACCCCCGAGCAGGCGATGTACCTGTTCGTGAGCGGTTATACCGCCAAAGTGGCCGGTACGGAAATGGGGATCAAAGAGCCAAAAACCACCTTTTCGGCTTGCTTCGGCGCGCCGTTTCTACCCTTGCACCCGGCTAAATATGCCGACCTGCTGGGTAAAAAACTGCGCAAGAGCAAAGCGAACGTGTGGCTCATTAACACCGGATGGAGCGGCGGCTCCTACGGCACCGGCAGCCGCATGAAACTGGCCTACACCCGGGCCATGATCACGGCTGCCCTGCGCGGCCAACTCGATCAGGTGAGCTATGAGCAGCTGCCGGTATTCGGTCTGGCGATGCCAGTCACTTGTCCCAACGTACCGACCGAGCTGCTCAATCCGCGCAACACCTGGGCCGATAAGTCGGCCTATGACCGGAAAGTGCAGTCGCTGGCCCAGGAGTTTGTGGAAAACTTTAAAAAATACGAAGACCAGGTCAATCCGGAAATCCGGGCCGCGGGGCCGTGGATTTAACCGGCAAGGGGCAAATAAGCAAAAAGGCAATACGATTCTGGTGACCGTATTGCCTTTTTGCTTATTTGCCTTTTTGCCCTTTTACTTCTTGTCCTGCTTGGCAAATACTTTGCGCAGCAGATCGGTATTCCGCAGGTTCACATTAGAGCGAATACCTTTCTCCTTCTCCTCCACCAGACTGAATAAGCCCATTAGCGCCATTTTGGTGACGTGGTCGTCCAGTTCCGGGTTGGTTTTGGTCACGAAGGGCAGTTTGTTATACGCCGATACGGCATCGCGCCAGTAGGTGCGGGCGTTGACTTTGTCCAGCGATTCCTGAATGATGGGTTTGAATTCGGCATACAGCGGATCGGCGGTCGTCTTTTGCAAATACTGGGTGGCGGCAGTGATATCGCCGGTCAGAATCTGCATGGCGTCCTGGAAGGTCAATTTTTTGATGGCGGCCAGAAAAATAGGCTTGGCCTTCGTAGCGGCATCCTCTGCCGCGCGGTTCATGCGCTCGGTGAGGTCGGCTTCCACGTTGGCAAAGGCTGGAATGGCTTTCAGTTTGCCGGCTACTTTCTGCGCTTCAGCGGGCATCAGGATTTTGTATGGGCTTTTGAAATAGCCGTCTTTGGCCGACAGGAAATCGGCAGCCTCGCTGACGCCGGCGTTCAGGGCCTCTTTCAGGCCATTGCCGACTTCATCCTGGGTCAGGTCGCCGCTGGCGGCACTGGTTACGGCAGCTTTCGCTTTTTTGACAACATTGCTAAATTGGGCATGAACCAGTTGGGTAGCCAGCAGGGCTACGCATAAGAGCAGAGATTTTTTCAACATAATGGGTGGTGCGTTAGAAATGATTTTTCCTCAAGACGCAACAAGATCGCGTTTGGCGGCAAGCCGAACGGTGATTTAGGGATTTTTTAACAGGAAACGGCTCTGGAGCAGCAAAAAGCCGGCTTCAGGCGGAATAATGGGCGCCATTGTATCAGCTGCCTCACCGCTCTGCCGTTGCTTCCGCCTCTACTTCTTCCGGTCTGGCTTTCCGCACGGACTCCTGCTCGCCGCTTCCCCGTCGCTTCGCTGCCAGGAAGGTGTACATGCCCGGGATCACGAACAGGGTCAGTACCAGCGAGAAAAGCAGGCCGCCTACTACCACGACCCCCAGCGGAATACGGCTGGTCGCGGCGGCCCCGAAGGCCAGTGCGATGGGCAGGGCGCCCAGTACGGTGGCCAGCGTGGTCATCAGGATGGGCCGCAGGCGGGCCTGTGCCGCTTCCAGCACGGCCGTGCGCCGGTCCATGCCCGCCTCGCGTTTCTGGTTGGCAAACTCCACGATCAGAATGCCGTTTTTGGTGACCAGGCCGACCAGCATGATCATGCCAATCTGAGAAAAAATGTTGAATGTGTTACCGGTGATGGACAGGGTCAGATAGGCCCCGGCAATGGCCAGCGGCACGGTGAGCATGATGATGAACGGATCGCGGAAACTCTCGAATTGCGCGGCCAGGATGAGGTAGATCAGGCACAGGGCCAGTAAAAAAGCCTTCGATGTGTTACCGCTGCTTTCCTGGAAGTCGCGCGAAGGGCCGCTTAGATCGGTGTCGAAGGTATCGTCGAGCGTCCGGCCGGCAATGGCTTCCATGGCTTCGATGCCTTCGCCGAGGGTGCGGCCCGGCGCCAGCGATGCGCTGATGGTCGCCGACTTGTAGCGATTGAAGTGGTAGAGCTGCGGCGGATTGCTGGTCTCTTCAAAACGCACGATGTTGTCCAACTGCACCATCTCGCCGCGGTTGCTGCGAACGTACAATCCGGCCAGATCCAGCGGCTCGTCCCGGTCGTCCCGGTCTACCTGACCGATCACCTGATACTGCTTGCCGTTCTGCAGGAAATAGCCGAAGCGCCGCCCCGACAGCGCAAATTGCAGCGTCTGGCTCACGTCGAAAATGCTGACCCCTAGTTCCGCCGCTTTCAGCCGGTCGATCGAGACCTGGAGCTCCGGCTTATTGAATTTCAGGTTGACGTCCACGTTGCCGAACACCTTTTCCTTGCGCGCCTCCTCCAGGAATTTGGGCACAACTTCCTTCAGTTTATCAAAGTTCAGGTTTTGCACCACGAACTGTACCGGCAGGCCTCGGCCGAAGCCAACGGTGATCGTTTCTTCCTGACTGGGGAACATACGTGCCTCCGGCATGCTGCGGGTGATGCGTAGCAGCTGGTTGTAGATCTGCTGCTGGCTGCGTTCGCGTTCGTTCGGGTCGGGCAGCAGCAGGCTGACGAAACCGGAGTTGGTGCTGGCCGTGCCGAAACCGGGCGCGGTGATCCCGAAGACCATGTTGGATTCGGGTATGGAGTCCATGATGGTTTTGGACAGGTTGTAAATGGTACTTTCCATCTGATCGAAGTCCGTGCCCTCCGGTCCGGTCAGGTTGGTACGGATGATACTGCGATCCTCCAGCGGCGCCAGCTCACTTTTGATCGTGCCCTGAAAGTACCAGATGAGACTGAAACAGGTTGCCAGAATGATCAGGCTGACCCAGCGGAAGCGCATGAACGACCGCAGGGAGTTGCCGTAGATCCGGTCCATGCCCGCATAAAAAGGCTCCGTAACGCGATAAAACCAGCCGTGGTTCTTCACATTGCCACCCAGTTTGACGTTCAGCACGGGGGTCAGGGTCAGCGACACGAAAGCGGAAATCAACACCGCGCCGGCCACGACGATGCCGAACTCGCGGAACAAACGCCCGGTAAAACCTTCCAGAAAGATCACCGGGATGAAGACCACCGCCAGCGTGATAGAAGTACTGACCACGGCAAAGAAAATTTCCCGCGTACCCTCGCGCGCCGCCGTCCACTTGTCCATGCCGGCCTCCATTTTCTTGAAAATATTCTCGGTGACCACAATACCGTCGTCTACCACCAAGCCGGTGGACAGCACGATGGCCAGCAGGGTGAGCACATTGATGGAAAAGCCGAAGAGGTACATGATAAAGAACGTACCGATGAGCGAGACCGGAATATCGACCAGCGGCCGCAGCGCGATCGCCCAGTTGCGGAAGAAGAGGTAGATGATGAGCACCACCAGGCCGATGGCGATGAAGAGCGTCTCCGTGACTTCCGACAGGGCGCGTTTTACGAATTTGGACTTGTCGATGCCGACGCTGAGCACCATGTCGGACGGTAACTCCTTTTGGATCTGGTCGAAACGCCGGTAAAACTCGTCGCTGATCTCCACCCAGTTGCTGCCCGGCTGGGGAATGACCGCCAGCGATACGCCCTGCACCAGGTTGCGCCGGGCGCCGGTCTCATCGCTTTCCGGACCGATGACCGCCTCGCCGACGTCCTTGAAGCGGACCGTGCGGCCGGCCGTCTGGCTCAGGATCATGTTGCTGAAATCGTCCACCGTCTGCAGCCGTCCGAAGGCTTTGACCGTGAGTTCGGTAGCGTCGCCGCGCACCTTGCCGCCCGGCAGCTCCACGTTTTCGCGATTGAGCGCCGTCTGCACATCCTGCACGGTGAGGCCATAGGCCGCCAGCAGGGCAGGGTTCATCCACAGTCGCATGGACGTACGGCGCTGGCCGTAAATGGCCACCTGCGACACGCCGGGAATGGTCTGCAGTTTTTCCACGATCACGTTTTCCGCGTAGTCCGACAGCTCCATGATGTTGCGCGTGGCGCTCTGCAGCGGTACGAACAGGATCGGATCGCCCGAGGCGTCGGCCTTGGTCACCACCGGCGGGGCGTCGATGTCCTGCGGCAGGTTGCGTTGGGCCTGGCTCACCTTGTCGCGCACGTCGTTGGCGGCCTGCTCCAGGTCCACGCTCAGGTCGAATTCCACGCTGATGTTGCTGTTGCCCAGCGCCGAAGAGCTCGAAATGCTGCGGATGCCGGCAATGCCGTTGATGGCTTTCTCGAGCGGCTCGGTGATCTGGCTTTCGATCACGTCGGCATTGGCGCCGGTGTAGTTGGTACGCACCGTGATGTTCGGCGGGTCGATGGCCGGGTATTCCCGAACGCCCAGAAAACTATAGCCAATGGCCCCGAAAACCACGATCAGAATGCTCATGACAGTGGCCAGCACGGGGCGGGAAAGCGATATGTCGGAAAGATTCACGTGCAGGAAAATTAGCGGCGAAGAAAGAAAGGCAGGCGCTAGCGGCACATAATCGCCAAGTTTCGGCACCGGCGAAACCTGAACACATGCTGGCAAAGATGGTTTGGCATGCGCGTTCTTTTCACATATTTTAGCCTAAATATGAACCGAAACGGGTTGACGTTGCATTTTGTGCCTTTCTTGCTTAGGTGTGGCATGAATTACGGGAAATTTTTTTCAGGAAAAAATTTCCCGTAATTCATGCCACACCTATAACGAATAACCCTTTGCTATGCGCGCTTTGATTCAACGTGTTACACAGGCCTCGGTGACCATCGGCGGCCTGGAAAAATCCCGCATCGGTCCCGGCCTACTGGTGCTGCTGGGCGTCGAAGAAACGGATGACGCAACCGACAGCGACTGGATCGCCCGGAAAATCGCGGCCATGCGCATCTTTTCCGACGCGGAGGGGCAGATGAACCGCTCGGTGCAGGACATCGGCGGCGAACTTCTGGTCGTGTCGCAGTTCACCCTGTTCGCCGGCACCAAAAAAGGCAACCGGCCTTCCTTTATCCGGGCGGCCCGGCCCGGGACGGCCATCCCGCTGTACGAGCAATTCGTGGAAAATCTACGGCAGGTATCCGGTTGCCCGGTGGCTACCGGCGAATTTGGCGCGGACATGCAGGTGGCGCTGCTCAATGATGGGCCGGTCACGATCTGGCTGGATTCGAGGCAGCGGGAGTAGGGGGACCTTGGAATTAATCTTCGCCTTATTCGGAAGTGAAAGCTGCATAAGCGACTGATTGGTAATAGTTTCATGCCGATGACAGCCCTTTCAAAAAAATAAGCCAGCCCGAAAACTTCGGGCTGGCTTATTTCAAATATCCACCGGGCTAATCCTTAGAAATCCTCCTCGCCGTCGTCTCCGCCGGCCAGCGCCAGGGCGGCGGCTTGCTTCGTCACGTTGCCGGAGGCCAGTTTCTCCTTGACCTTCTGTTCGATCTCCAGGGC
>JBKJKS010000023.1:0-2930 GCA_046597295.1 Saprospiraceae bacterium | reverse complement strand
GCTTCCACGGCGCTTTTTTGCAGGCGGTCTATTTCTGCCTTCAGGGTACCCACAGCACCCGGATCAGCGACGTTCAGGGTTTTGCCGCCACCGGATTGGCTGATTTCCTGCAAAAAGGGTTCGTTCAGACTGGTGCGGATGACCTGGCCCCGGAAGTCACGCTGAAAGCCGCCGTTCGCCGCCGGGATGGTCGCGCCGGCCGAAGTGCCCACGCCTACCGCGTGGATCACCATGCCGTCGGCTTTGGCTTCCCGCGCCCGTTGCAGCGCCAACTCCTGGTGGTTCTCGCCGTCGGTGATCAGGATCAGGCCCCGGCCCGCCAGCGCATTGGATTCGAACAGCCGCTGGGCCAGATCGATGGCCGCCGCCATATCGGTGCCCTGGTCGGTGACGAAGTTGGGATTGGCATTGCGCACAAACAGCAACAGCGAGGCGTAATCCGTCGACAGCGGCATCTGTGGCATGGCGTCGCCGGCAAAAAAGATCAGCCCGATCCGTTCGCCGGCCAGCGCCTGGACCAGCTGTTCGATGAATAATTTGGCCTGCACCAGTCGGCTGGGCGACACATCTTTGGCCAGCATGCTCGTGGAAATATCCAGCGCGATCAGTACGTCGGCACTGGCGCGGCTCTTGCCCTCGCGCTGCACGGACCGCACCGGATTGGCAATGGCCAGGGCGATCAAAGCGAGGGCGGTCCCAAAAAGGATATTTTTAAACCAAAACCGCCGCTCCGAAAAGCCCAGCAGCAGCCGTTGCGCCAGGGCCGGTGAGCCCAGCCGCTTCAACGTGTGCCGCCGCCATTGCCAGTACACCAGCAGCAGCAGCGCCTGGAACGCCAGGCCCCAGAGCAGGTGTAACAGGATGGGATTTTCGAAACGCAGCATGGAGGAATTATGAATTATGAATTATGAATTATCATCTTTAAAGCGGTGTTATGTTGAGCGTAGCCGAGGCACCTGATTGTAAATCAGACTTTTAAGGTAAAAGACCTGGATATCTCGGCTACGCTCGACATGACAGTGTTTATTCAAAACCATTTTACACTACTTAACTGGCTGACTGTCTTGGCATAGTATAAAATAATTCATAATTCATAATTCCTAATTCATAATTCCTATACCGTGATGACCCGCAACGGCCCCCAGCGGAGCAGCATTTCGAGGACCAACAGGCAGAAGGCGACGTTGAGGAACCAGAAGAACATTTCCGTGACGTGGTTCAGGGTGGTGGTGGTAATTTTCGTCTTTTCCAGTCCTTCTATTTCTGCGTAAATGGCCTGCAAGTCCTGTGGCGTCTGCGCACGGTAGAATTTGCCGCCGGTAAGCGTGGCTACGTCCACTAGTAATTGGGTATCAAAGGTCATGTTGCGTGGCGCAAAGGCAAAGGACCCATCGTCGCGCTGGTAGGTGGGCGACTGCACCACGCCCTCCGAACCGAGGCCCACCGTGTACACCCGCACGCCCAGCGCCTGGGCGATTTCCGCCGCCCGGATCGGCCCGATGTCGCCGGCATTATTCTCTCCGTCGGTGATCAGGATGACCACCTTGCTCTTGGCCTCGCTGTCTTTGAGGTGATTAACCGCCGTAGCCAGCCCCATGCCGATGGCGGTACCGTCTTTCAGTCGCCCGACCTGTAGGTTGTTGACAAAGGCCTGCAGAATGCGGCGGTCATTGGTCAGGGGGCATTGTGTAAATGCCCCGCCGGAAAAAACAACCAGTCCCAACCGGTCATAGGGGCGACGGCTGGCAAAATCGTTGGCCATTTGCTTGGCCACCGTGAGCCGGTCGGGCTTGAAATCCTGGGTCAGCATGCTCGGCGAAATATCCATCGTGAGCAGGATATCCACCGCTTCGGCTTCGGTTTTTTCCTCGTGCCACAGGCGCTGGGGCCGGGCCAGGGCGATGATGATCAGCACCATGGCCGCCCAGCGCAGCCCTTGGATCCAGTTCCGCGCGTACACCACCCAAGTCTTCACGCCCTTCATCGCCGCCTGCCGTGACACCTGCAGCGTCACATGCCGCCTGGGCGTCACCTGCCGGTACCGGAAGATGAGCAGGGGCAGGAGGAGCAGCAGAAGGAGCCAGTAGGGTTCGGCTAAGTGCATGAAGGAGGGTTTACAAGCGTTTAGAAGGGTGGAGAAAGGTTAATAAAAATGATTGATCAACGTCATGCTCCGGGTCTTACGGCCGGGCGTTTACTAAACTTTTAGAGTTTAGTAAACGCGTGCCACGGAGCGTGCTGCCGGGACAGAACGGCAAAAATCGGTTTTTGTGGCGAAGGGGCGGAATAAAAAGGTGGTGGAAGGAACGACGAATACGTTTCAGGGGCGTACTTCCAGTAACGCCAGCCCGATTTTTTTGTCATTCCGCAGGTATCTGAACAAAAGGGCGTACATCATATGTCTGCGGCATGGCAAAAAACGTAGCAGGACAAAATTCCGACAGCGTGCGGGCACGAAACAAAATTCATAAAAAAAGGCCGCAGGCTTTTCGGCCTGCGGCTGGGTTCATTTGGCGTTGGCATTGGTAATAAAGATTGTTACTTGCTCACCCGGAAACATAATTGCAGAGCAACCAGCGGAGAACCGGGAATTCTAGCGCAAAAATAAGGGCTTTTTAGCAATATTTGCGACAGAAGTAAACTACCTGCCCCTGCTTTATGGAATATGATGAAATCGAGCTGGCCGTATCAACCGGGCGGCTAAAACGTTACTTAACGTTTTATGCTCAGAATAAAGTTCGTGCCCTGGACTTATACCGGGCCAACATTCGCCTTTCCGGTAAGTTCCTGCAAGTGATTTGCATGGTGGAAATTGCGCTGCGCAATGCCATTGACCGGCAGTATCTTAAATCCTACGGCCAGGATTGGATTGTCTCACAAACCAATCCCGGTGGCTATTTAGCCAAGCCAGGGTGCGAGCGCTCCAGGGC
>JBKJKS010000696.1:0-4910 GCA_046597295.1 Saprospiraceae bacterium | reverse complement strand
GAAAGAAATGAGCTGGGAGGAGGTAAAGGCGGGGTTTTGAAACTGGGAAGGTACACGCGCTCCACTTTGCCAAAAGATTTAGTTTACGATGTACTGATTTTCAAAGAAAATTAAAGCCTTATCATGCGCAAAAAGGGTAGTTATTCGCTTTTGGTGCTGATTGCAATCCTGTCTGGCAGCTGGTGCCAGCTTTCCGCCGCCACCCACCATGTTGGCAACGGCCAACCCAATGCCACCATCCATCAGGCGTTGGCCAAAGCCCATCCCGGCGACACGATCTTCGTCCATGAGGGCACCTACGCCGAGGGCAATCTGGCGATTGACAAGCCCCTGACACTCATCGGCATCGGCTATCCGGTGTTGGACGGGCAGCACCGGGATGAAATAATCACCGTGACGGCCTCCAACGTGTGCATCCGTGGCTTAGAAGTTCGCAATAGCGGCCAGCTCAGTACCCTCGACGTCGCGGGTATTAAAGTATTGTCTGCCAATAATGTAGCCATCGAAGAAAACCGCCTGCGCGACTGCAATTTTGCCATTTACCTGTCCAACACGATCGGCTGCCGGGTCTGCTGCAACGACATCCAGGGCATTCTGAAAGAGGAACAAAACAGCGGCAACGGCATCCACCTCTGGAAAGGCTCGGGTGCAGTGATTGAAGAAAACTACATCACCGGCCACCGCGACGGCATTTACTTCGAGTTTGTGATCGACTCCGAAGTCCGGAGCAATAGGAGCGAGCAGAACCTGCGCTACGGCCTGCATTTCATGTTTTCACACAACGACTACTACCACCACAATACGTTCCGCAATAACGGCGCCGGTGTGGCCGTGATGTACTCGCGGCAAGTGCAAATGTTTGAAAATCACTTCGCGTATAATTGGGGCGGTTCGGCTTATGGCATTTTGCTGAAAGACATTTCGGACAGCCACATTTGGAGAAACACGTTCGAGCACAACTCGGCGGGCGTGTATATGGAAGGTGCGAGCCGCATCACGCTGGAACAAAACCAGTTCCGCGAAAACGGTTGGGCACTGCGGGTACAGGCCAGTTGTGACGCCAACGTGATTCGGCAGAACAACTTTTTCGGCAACTCTTTCGACGTATCCACCAATGGCCACCTCGTGCTCAACTCCTTCGATGGCAACTATTGGGATCGGTACGAAGGCTACGACCTCCACCGCGACGGGGTGGGCGATGTGCCCTTCCGCCCGGTCAGTCTCTACGCAGTGGTGGTGGAACGGATGCCCTACGGCCTGATGCTGATGCGCAGTTTCATGGTCTACCTGATGGATAAGGCGGAAAAAATCATTCCTTCTTTGACACCGGAGCAATTGATGGATAAGCAACCGGCAATGCGACCATTGTTAATGATGAATGATGAGTGATGAATGGTACCCTCAGCTCAATTCATCATTTATTATTCTACATTAGAAAATTATGCTTTTAACTACTGATTTGCTCCCTGAACAACTTGACTCCGAAGCGGATGAATTTGCTCTTGCGCTGGCTGACCAACTTGATTTCCTTCCCGAAAAATTCAACAGCCGGGTGCTGTTCCGGGAGGACGGTTTCAACCTCATCCTGTTTGCTCTGCTGGAAGGGCAGGAAATTCCGGCGCATAAGACACCGCGCAATGCGTACCTCCAATGCCTGGAAGGCAAAGCGATGGTGACCGTCGGCATCGCGGCACACCCGCTGAAAAAGGGTGACATCATCCTGCTGCCCAAGGACATTTTGCACGGCATCGCAGCCTTGGAAAAGACCAAGCTGCTGCTTGTAAAACAATCGTAGCGTCTGGTTTGAACATTTTTTCAAAAATAAAACACCATCACATGAAAATCAACTTCCCATTTCGCTCCATGCTGGCCCTGTTGGCGGTGGCTACCTTGGCGTACTGCACCAACACTGCGCCCGACCAATCAGCCGCCACCAGCCAATCGGCGGCCCCCGCTGGCGGTGGGCAATCGGCCGTGCAAGACGATGTATCGCAAAAAGACGTAGTGAAGGTAGCCGCCGGCAGCCCGGACCACACTACCCTGGTCACCGCCGTAAAAGCCGCCGAGCTCGTGGATGTGTTATCCAATGCCGGCCCGTTCACGGTGTTCGCGCCGACCAATGCGGCGTTCGACAAACTGCCCGCTGGTACCGTAGAAGACTTATTGAAGCCGGAGAAGAAGGAGGCTTTGCAGGATATTTTGCAGTACCATGTCGCCGTTGGCGTCTATAAACCTGAAATGCTGCAAGATGGTCAGACGATTTCTATGGCCAATGGCGGCAACGTCACTATCGGCATGAAAGATGGAAAAATAACCGTCAGCGGCGCCAATATTGTAGCCACTGTGCCGGCGAGCAACGGCATCGTTCACGTGATCGACGGGGTACTCTTACCCAAATAGTGATGAATCATAAATCATGAAGGTCAGGTACGGCAGAATGCATCATCTATCATTTATCGTTCAGTATTAAAAAACGATGCTCGAATCCACCAACCTTTCCAAGTCCTTCGGCAAACTCAAAGTCCTCGACTGCGTGAGCGTCCGCATGGATGCCGGGCAGGCCGTGTCGCTCGTCGGGCCAAACGGCTCGGGCAAAACGACGTTTCTAAAATGCCTGCTCGGTCTGGTCATCCCCGATAGCGGCGACCTGACGTTGAACGGCCAACCCATCCTCGGCGACTGGGCGTATCGGCGGCACATCGGGTATATGCCTCAAATCGGACGCTACCCCGACCATATGCGGGTTGGGCAAGTGTTCGACATGGTGCGGGAAATCCGGCGTGGCACGTTCAGCCGCCTCGACGACGACCTGATGCGGGCGTTTGCAGTCGAACAATTTGCCCACAAAACCATGCGTACGCTCTCCGGTGGCACCCGCCAGAAAGTGAGCGCTTGCCTCGCTTTCCTGTTCGACCCCGATGTGCTGATCCTGGACGAGCCGACTGCCGGGCTGGACCCCTTGGCCTCGGAAATTCTAAAGGAAAAAGTGCTGGCTGAAAAAGCGAAGGGTAAACTCGTGCTGGTAACTTCCCACATTCTCAGCGATTTGGAGGAACTGACGACCGACGTGATATACATCATCGAAGGGAAAGTCCAGTTTTATCAACCTATTGAACAACTCAAAGCCCGCACCGGCGAAGATAAACTCAACCGCGCCCTGGCGCAAGTGATGAAACAAAATGCTGAGAATCGTTAAATACGTCCTCTACGACATTCTACAAAACCGGATCGTCATCGGTTACACGCTGTTCCTGCTGGCCGTATCGCTGGGTTTGTTCAACCTCAGCGGCGACTCGACGAAGGGGCTGGTCAGCCTGCTAAACATTGTGCTGATTGTAACGCCGCTGGTGAGTATCGTGTTCGCCACCATCCACCTTTACAATGCCGCTGAATTTATCGAACTGCTGGCGGCGCAACCCATCCGGCGTAGCGTCATCGTATGGAGCGAGTTTTTTGGTTTGTCGGCAGCCCTGCAATTGGCGGTGTTGATCGGCATTGGCATTCCGGTCGCTCTGTATGCCCCCCATGCTACCGGGTTGACGTTGGTAATCGTCGCGGCGGGGCTTTCGGTAGCGTTCGTGTCCATTGCGCTGTTGGCTGCAGTGCTTACCCGCGACAAGGCAAAAGGCATCGGCGTGGCGCTACTGCTGTGGTTCTACTTTGCGCTGCTGTACGACGCGCTGGTGTTGTACCTGATGTTTATTTTTGCCGATTATCCGCTGGAAAAAGCCATGCTGGTAATCATCTCGCTCAACCCGATTGATTTGGCACGGGTGGTGGTGCTGCTGCAAATGGATATTTCCGCGCTCATGGGCTATACGGGGGCCTTGTTCAGGGAGTTTCTCGGCACGGGTTGGGGCATGGCGTTTGCGTTGGCTGTCCTGCTGCTTTGGGTGTTCGTTCCGATTAGAGTGGCAGTAGGCGTATTTCGGAGGAAAGATTTGTAACCTAACACGAAGGACATTTTCGGATCATCTCCTGATCCTACTTCTTGTTTCGATCCATCATCGTCACCTTGTTGGGCTTGGGCCGCCATGTATTGGGCATACACTGGTGAAAGGTCTTGGCTGTGGTGCAGATCTGGAACTCGTCCGCTTCCCGGTAGCCTTCCGTGTTTTTCAACCTGAATTTACGCATTTGTCCCTTAAAGTCCCACTGGTTCACGGTGAGCTGGTCCGTGAACTCCTCCGGCACCGGCGTGATCTCCTTGCCGTCACTGACCAGAAAATACTGGCCCAGGTGAACCAGGGTACCTTCCATCACGGCGAACCGGTTGTCACTGATTACTTCAAACAGTTCCAGGTAGTCCTTGCCCCGCACTACGCGGTCGATCAGTGTTTTCACCGGAAAGACCGTCAGGTACGGAAAAGTCGTCTCGTAGCCCTTGGCCAGATCGTAGCCATAACCGCCCAGCAGGTAAGCGGTGTCATTATCCATGGTGAAGCAATAGTGAACGCCTGAAAACTGGTCGGCCACGAATGGCGGGAAATAGCGCAACGGCAGTACATAGGTCTTGTTGGCTTCATAGTCCAGCACCAGCATATCGCAGTTGTAAATGGCCGCCTGCGGGGTCTTGGCATCCGGAAATTTGCCGCCGACAATCACTTTGAATTGCTCGGAGTAAAAAGTTGCTTCCCCGGTCATGGGCGGCAGTTTTGTTCCGGGAAATACATGGATCGTGGTGGCATTAGCCAAGTAGACGAACTGGCCATGGGCCGGTGCGAGGTAGATCAGAATAATAGTCAGGGAGAGCAGGAAACGCATGGCAGAGTTGTTTTAGAACTCCGGCAAAATTGGGGCAGCCCGTCTTCGCAATTCATGACCGTGGTCAGTACCAGGGGGAATTTTGGTCAGCAGCCCATTCGGGTTGGGTGGTTCATTCAACCTGAGCCTGCGCAGGTTTTTGAAAC
>JBKJKS010000399.1:0-4766 GCA_046597295.1 Saprospiraceae bacterium | reverse complement strand
GTGGTTGAAGCCATAGCCGCCCGGCTTGAAGCGGGTGGGGCTGGCCATGCCCAGGGTGCGGTTCACCGTATTATCAACGGTGTACAGCTGCTTGTTGCCACCCAGCGTCAGGCTGAGGTCGCTTTTCCAGCCATTGTTCTCGTTCCTGGCCCCTGCGGTTAAATTATAGTCGGTCAGGTCGCCTTCGAAGGTCGGCACATAACCGACGTAGCCCCGGTAAATATCGGGATTGTCCGTCGGAAAGGCCAAAGTCGCCGCAGTGATGTAGTTTTTGCCGCCGTTGTCGGTGGGGCTGTGGAGCAGGCCACGGTCCTGGCGCCAGTAGGGGGCACGGAAGTTGGCAAAGCTGAACACTTTTTTGGATACGTACGCGGCATTGGCATACACCAGCGCATTCTCTCCGATGGGGATGCCGCCATTGATCACGAACCGCGCTGCGCTCACTTCACCCGTACCGTTGATGTTGCCGGCGGTGGGCACGTCGCGCAGGTATTGGGTGATCAGCGCATCCTGTTCCGGGCTGCCGCCAAAAGTAGCGATCTCGGTGGCCAGGTCCACTTTCCCGGAACGCACCGCACTTTCCTGCTGGGTGAAGTTCAGGGTATAGTTCACAAAACCCCGGTCACCGAAATTAGCGCCGCTGTTGAGGGAGACGCCGTACGTTTCACCGTCGCCTTCGCCCGTGATACCCGCGTTGATGTTGAGCGTCGAGTATTCAAAGCGGTCTTTCAGGATGACGTTCATTACGCCCGCGATCGCATCGGAGCCGTACTGGGCCGAAGCGCCGTCGCGCAGGATTTCCACGCGTTTGATGGCGTCGGTGGGGATGGCGGACAGGTCAACGCCCGTTTCGCCGCGACCGGGCGAGAATTGCACATACAGCAGCGAGCTGAGGTTTTTACGCTTGCCGTTGATGAGGACCAGCGTACGGCTGGGGCCCATGTTGCGAATCTCGTAGGGATCAAGCAGCGTCGTCGCGTCATTTACCGGTGTGTTGACCGTATTGAAGGAGGGTACCCGGTATTGCAGAGCTTTATCGAAAGAGATCTGACCGGTTGACACCAACTCTTTGGCCGAAAGCACGTCAATGGGCAGGGGTGAATCCGTGATGGTGCGCTGACTGCTGCGGCTACCTGTACTGATCACCACTTCGCCCAAGGTGTTGGCATTGCCATCCAGGGCCACCGTCACGGTGTTGGTAGCGGTGATGTCCACTTCCTGGCTGACAAATCCGGTTAAAGAAAAAACCAGTCGGTTGGCGCCGTTCGGAACGTTGAGGCTGAACCTGCCGTCCGCGTCTGTGGTGGCGCCGACACTGGTGCCCTTGACGCGAATGGTCACGCCGGTAAGGGTGCTGCCATCGCTCCGATCGGTGACCGATCCGGAGACGTTGCGATCCTGCGCCGTCGCAGCGACGGAGAGGAGGAGCGCCAGGCAAAAGAGAAAAAAAGTGTGTAAGTGGTGTTTCATACGAAAAGGTGGTGAGTTAAAAGATTTCTTCATCCGGAATAGGAGTAAAAGTGGAAAATACTTTTGAACCATATCAAAAAAAGGAGGGTTTTTTTTCTTGAACTGCTTCGTGCGGTCCTGGCAAACCAGTGCATACCCCTTGCACCGGAAGGCATGGTTTACTTACTTCCCGGCAGATGGGAGGCCGGTTGATCAACCGATCATTCGATCACAAATTCCTTAGTCACTACTTTTCCCGCTTTTTCGAGCGCAAAAACGTAGATGCCCTTCCGCAGATACCACTTCCCATTGTCGGCTTTCTCCAGGTCAAGTGGCTTTTTCGCGTCCTTTTGCGTGGCTTGTAGCAGGTCCCGGTATTTTTTCAAAGCATCCCCGGTGAAATCGAGGGCATAGTTGAATCGGTTGAGTCCCGGTGTGCAGACCACCGTGCCGCTGTTCAGCACGAGGCCGCCATCCTTGTGCTTGATCGTCCAGGCGGCTGGTCCCACCGTTTCGGCATAGAACAAGACGGCCAATTCAATGTCTTTTGCTGCGGTGTAGGGCTGCTTTTTCCCCCAGTTTTTAGAAAACTTTGTTTTGGGCAAATCAAACACGACCAATGGTTCGCGCAGGGCGGCAGGTGTAAGTTGCTGTGCGGCCGTCATATTCACCTTAAAAATAGAGCGCCCGTGTGTGCCGATCACCAGATCACCGGTCTGGGGCTGGATGACCAGATCGTGGACCGGCACGGCTGGGAAAGTGTCGTTCAGCGCCTGGAACGACCGGCCGCGATCCAGTGACAGGTACAACCCGTGGTCGGTACCCACGTAGAGCAGGTCGGGATTGACGGGGTCTTCACGAACCACGTTGATAGGTTCGGCGGGCAGATCTGGACCCAGGCGGGTCCAGTGCCGGCCATAGTCTTCCGACACGTACAGATAACTTTGGAAATCATCCCAGCGGTAGCCGCTCAGGCCTACGTACACGCGGGCCCGTTCGTGGGCGCTGGCCTGCACCCTGCTTACCCACAATCGGGCGGGCAAACTGTCCGAAATGCGCTGCCAGGTCTCGCCGCCGTCGCGGGTGACGTGCAGCAGCCCGTCGTCCGAACCGGCGTAGAGCAGACCGAATTTCAAGGGACTTTCGTGAATGCTGGTCAGGGTGCCATACGGGACGTTGCCCTTTTGTCCACCTTGGGTGAGGTCGCCGGAGAGCGCTTCCCAGTGTTCTCCCTGATCGAAAGAGCGGTACAGCGTGTTGGCCCCCAGGTACAGTACATCCGGCTGATGGCGACTCAGCCAGATGGGGGTTTGCCAATTAAAACGCAGGGGCCGCTCGCCGAGCTCGTGGCGCGGCCCGATGGATTTGGTGGCGCCGCTGCTGCGGTTGACGCGAAAATAATTACCGAATTGAAAACCGCTATACACCGTGTTGTTATCGCGCGGGTCTATTTGCACCTGCATGCCGTCACCGCCGAGCAGGGACTGGTAGGGATAGCGGCCGGTTTGCTGCCACTCGTCGGATGACTGATAGCTGCCGGGGCCGACCCAGACGCCGTTGTCCTGGGCGCCCCCATACACGCGGTATGGCTCGGCCTCGTCGGTCGCCACGCTGTAGAGCTGGCCGACGGGCGGGTGGTTGGCTTTGAACCAGGATGCGCCGTTGTCCCAGGACAGGTTGACGCCGCCGTCGTTGCCGTTGATCAGGTGGCCAGGGCGCGCCGGATTGAGCCACAGGGCATGGTGATCCACGTGGACGTTGTCGCCATTGATGCTTTTCCAGGTCTTACCGCCGTCCCCGCTGCGGATGATCAGGAAACCGAGTAAATAAACCTGATCGGCGTCTTCCGGCAGGCAGCGCACGTTGGAAAAATAGTAGCCGTAGGTGAAGTGGATGCCGGTCAGGGGATCGGCATGGGTCAGTTTCCAGCTGCGGCCCCCGTCGTCGCTGCGGTAGAGTTCGGCGCCGAGAAAGTCAGTGTCGAAGAGGTTATTGTTGGCGTCTTCCAGGTACTCGACCAGCGCGAGGGGGGTGATTTTGTCTTTTTCGACCATGCTCCGCACCTCCTGGGGGGTATACTTTTCCGGAAACCGGTTGGTTTTCAAATAGGCGGCCAGCTTTTCGTCGGCCATTTTCAAAAAATCCGCTTTCGACAGGGTGCGCAACTGCTCCTTGGTCAGCACGTCGTCGTCGGGCGGCGTTTCCTTTTTGGGCAGGCTGTTCTGGTTGTCCAGGCTGGCGTAGAGCACCGTGCGGCCGTCTTTTTTACCGGCACATAGGCCGATCCGGCCGATCTTGTCGCCGGTCGGAAAGCCGCTTTCGACCGTGCTGATTTTCAGCCAGTTCGCACCGCCATCCGTACTTTTCCAGAGGGCGGAACCGGCGCCAGCGCCATCGAAATTCCAGGCCCGGCGTTCGCGCTGCCAGGTGGCGGCGAAGAGCGTGTTCGGGTCATTCGGATCGAGGCAAAGGTCGATGGCCCCGCTGATGTCGTCGGCAAACAGCGTGCGCGTCCAGGTCTGGCCACCGTCGGTGGATTTGTACACGCCGCGCTCGGCATTGGGCGAATACAGGTGGCCCAGCACGGCGACCCACAGCACGTCGGGGTTGCTGGGGTGCAGCACGATGCGGGCGATGTGGTGGCTTTCCGGCAGGCCGCGCCAGGTCCAGGTCTGGCCGCCGTCGGCACTGCGGTACAGGCCGGTGCCGGCGTAGCTGGACCGGCTGCTGTTGGCTTCGCCGGTGCCCACCCAGACCATGTTATTCTTCCAGTCCACGGCGATGTCGCCGATGGTCATGGAGGCTTCGTGATCGAACACCGGCCGAAAACGGGTGCCGTTGCTTTCGGTATACCACAGGCCACCGGAAGCGTAGGCGACGTAGAAACGGGTCGGATCGGCGGGATCGGCGTCCAGGTCGGTGACCCGGCCGGAAAAGACGGACGGACCGATGTTTTGCGGCTCCAGAGCAGTGAGCAGGCTGTTCCGGGTCAGGCTTTTACGTTGCTCCATCCCCTGCAGGCGCAGTGCGGCGGGTGTGGGGCCGGGCTGGGCCATGGCCAGGAAAGGCAATAGGCAAAGGGCAATCAGTAAAGGGTGAGGGGCAACAGAACGGCGCATACGTCAATTTTTGCGGCGAAAGGTACGGTTCGCACAGCGCATTCTGTAGGGCGGACCTGTAGCTTTGCCCGGCGTAGGGTGGACGGACCTGGAGGTCCGTCCTACATCTTCAGCAAGCGGGCGCGGACCACCAAGTACTTCGTCTGCTGAAGATGTAGGACGGACCTCCAGGTCCGTCCACCCTACGCCGGGCAAAGC
>JBKJKS010000360.1:0-5501 GCA_046597295.1 Saprospiraceae bacterium | reverse complement strand
CCGGACCATGTCCCAGCCCGGTGTAACCTATGCCTGGCTGCCCGAAGACGGGTCGCTGGATGATGCCGGCAGTGCCAATCCACTGGCTGCACCGCTCCAAACCACCTGGTATACGCTCACGGCCACCAATGCGGGCTGCACTGAAACGCGCCAGGTGCAGGTCGTGATTGTCCCGCTCTCCTTGCAGCTGAACGTACCGGATACCAGCCTGCTCTGTCTGGGCAACAGCCTGACCATACAGGCGACCGTACTGCCAGCCGGTACGCCGGTCAGCTGGACGCCGCTGACCGACCTGCAGATTACGCCCAGCGGATCGAGCGCGGTAGCCAGTCCTGCGGAGTCTATCCTGTACACCGTCCAGGCCGTGGTGCCGGGCTGCGTACGAACCGAACAGGTGTACGTGCAGGTGGATAGTTTGCCACAAAATCTGACGATTGCTCCCCTGGATACGACGGTGTGTCAGGGCGGCCAGGTGGTACTTCGTTCCCCCATCTACGAACCTGCCGAGTACATCAATATGGACTTCAAATGGTTGCCGCCCAGCGGCCAGTTGACCGCCGATAGCCTGTATAATTTGGTCGTGCAGCCAACCGAAACAACTGTCTATCAGCGTGTTAGTCGACATGGAGGCTGCCTGCGCACCGATAGTGCGACGGTAAAGGTCATTCCCCCTGCCGAAATGCATATCGTACCCGCCGATACCACCGTGTGCGCCGGTCAAAGCGTACAACTGCAGCTGACTTACACGTCCGGGGTTACCGAGATCATGTGGATGCCGGCCACCGGCCTAACTTGTAGCACCTGTGATAACCCGACGGCCACGCCGGCTGCAACGACAACTTATCAGGTGAGCGGCAAATTTGAAGGCTGCGTCACCGGCACTTCGGCCACGGTCACCGTGCGCGACCTGCCGGCCTATCGCTTTCCCGCCGATCGCCTGCTCTGCGGCGGTCAGTCGGTCCTGCTGAATGAAATTTTCGATCCCAGCGCTACGTATACCTGGACCTCCACAGATCCGGCTTTCGGTACTTTTACCGGCCCTCAGCCGATCATTACCCCCAGCCAAACCGCTACTTATTACCTGAAAGCGGACAATGGGTGCCAGGTGGAAGATCAGCTGACCATTATGGTCACCAGCGGCGCCATAGCAGCCTTCGGCGATACCACCATTTGTAAAGGTGTCTCCACCCAACTCACGGCGACCAGCTCCGTGCCGGGTACCTTTCAGTGGGACCAGGGCGCCGGCTCGGGAAGCGTGGTCAGCGTGATGCCCGCCGAGACGACCACCTACACTGTCACCTTTCATTTCGGTACCGATTGTGTACTGACCGATTCCGTGTTGGTGCAGGTGGTGGGCGAAATTGCCGTAGTGGATTTTCCGGCTGACGTGGAACTGTGTCCCGGTGAGAGCATTATGTTGAACAGCACGGTCACTCCGGGTGCTACATACGCCTGGAGCAGCGTACCCGGCACCTTTACTGCTGCTTCGGCGACGCCCACGGTGACGCCCGATCAGACGACCCGGTACACGGTGGTCACCACCTTAGGTAATTGTGTCAATACCCAATCCGTGAATGTCGTGGTCTTCAGCGGCGTGACCCTGACCGTGTCCAATGACACCACCATCTGTGCCGGCGAACCGCTGCAATTGGTAGCCAATGGCTCCGCCTCCGGCCTTTATGCCTGGAGCCCGGACGGCGGCTCCGGTTCGCCACTGCCGGTGCAACCGGACATGACCACCACTTACCGGGTGCTGTATACCTATGGAGATGATTGTACCCTGGCCGATTCGGTTAAAGTAACCGTTGTTGCCAACTTTGCCCTCGAGATCATAGCCACCCCGGATACGAACAGTATCAACCTGGGCGAATCCATCGATCTGTTTGCTAAAATAACGCCTTCGCAAAACCTGAACGGCTTCCAATACATCTGGCTGGAGAACAACCAGCGACTGAATGTCACGACCGAAATCATCACGGCCAAGCCCGGGACCACCGATCCAGCGGTGACGTATCTCGTGGAAGTGCTTTCGCCGGCCGGTTGTCATCAGATTGCTACGCTCACTTTCGACCTTATTCAGCCGAAAGTGGTTTTTCCCAATGCTTTCACGCCGAACGGCGATCAGGTAAACGGCACTTTCAAAATGCTGGTCCAGGAGGGTTTCGCCACGGTGGACCGGATGGAAATTTACAACCGCTGGGGCCAGAAGGTTTTTGACAGTACCGAACCCGCTGCCGAATGGGACGGGCGCGTAGACGGTAAAGAGGCGCCATCCGATGTGTACGCCTGCAAAGTCCGCTGGCGGCGCGGCGACGGCGCCCTGCAGATTTACGTGGGGGAAATTATGCTGCTGCGTTGACCCGGGATGCGCTTATTCAGCAGCAACCGGGGAGGACACTGGTTCCCGCACCGCTTCCCAGAGCACAATGCCGGCAGCGACCGCTACATTGAGGGAGTGTTTGGTGCCGAATTGGGGTATTTCAATCACGCTATCACAGCGGGCCAGCGTCGCCTGGCCCACGCCGTCCACTTCATTACCGAGGACAAAGGCGTACTTCTCCCGGGCGGCAAAGGTAAACTGCTGCAAGGCGACGCTGCCCGTGGTTTGCTCCACGGCGATAGTCCGGTATCCGGCGGCCTGCAACGCGCCCAAACCGGCTTCGGTCGTCTCAAAATATTCCCAGGCCACGGAATCCGTACTGCCCAGCGCCGTTTTGAGGATCTCGCGATGCGGAGGTTGCGCCGTAATACCGCAGAGCAGGATTTTCTCCAGTAAAAAAGCATCCGCCGTGCGGAAGATGGAACCGACGTTGAGGCCGGAGCGCACATTGTCGAGGACCAGTACGATCGGTCGCTTTTCGGCTTGCCGGTATCCGTCTACCGAGAGACGGTTGAGGGCGGCCATGCTTAGTTTTTCCATTTGGCAAAAGTACCTTTGCCGGATGGAAATGCTTTTGCAAAATACCAAACTGGGATTGAAGCTGCCCACCGATCCACGTTGGGTGAATCTGGCCGAAATGGACCTGGCCGAAATACTGACCGATCATGCCTACTGCGAACAAAAAGCAGCGACTGCCTGTATCTCGCTGATTCAGGCGTATCCCCAACGGGTGGAACTGGTGGAAGAATTAGCGCCCATCGTCACCGAAGAATGGGGACACTTTCGCCTGGTGCTGGCGGAGCTTAAAAAGCGCGACTTACAATTGGGCCACCAGCGCAAAGACGAATATGTGCATCGTCTGCTGGGCTTTCAGCGCAAAGGACTGTCGAAGCAAGAGGCTTTATTGGAGCGCTTGCTGGTCTGCGCCCTGATTGAAGCCCGCAGCTGCGAGCGTTTCCGCTTACTATCGCTGCACTGCGCCGACGCCGCTTTACGCGGCTGGTACCACCAGTTTATGGTCGCCGAAGCGGGCCATTACCGTTTGTTCCTACACCTGGCCGGGTTGTATTTCGAGAAAACGCAGGTCCAATCACGTTGGCAGGACTACCTGCAGCACGAAGCCGAGGTCGTCAGCAACCTGCCGCCGCGTGGCGATCGCATGCACTAGCCACAAAGATGGCAAAGAGCAAAAAAACAATAGGCAAAAGGCAGACGGTCTGCTTATTGCCTTACCAACCGCGGACCTTATTGATCTTGCCTTCCTCCCCATACATGTCCTTCGACATTTTATTGTAGGCGGCAGCGGCTTCTTCCGGTGTATCGAACATCCCGATGTGTACGGAACGTCCGTTTACGGAAATAACCGCCCGATAGCGATTGTGTTCCTGATAAACCCCGGTGAAACCGGTCCGGCTGCTGGTTTTGCGTTGGCGGCTGGCCACCGAGCGTGTGCGATAAGTGAGATTTTCCAGCCGGCAGTCCAGTTTATCGCCATTTTTGGCGCCGACCAGACTGCGATTGCCCGCCCGTTGCTCGCCTAAAAACTTTTCGGCGATCAATTTATGCAGGTAAATGGTTTCGGTCTTGAAATCACCATCGGCTTTTTTCCAGGTCTTCTGAAATACCGCGCAACCGCTGGAGTGTTTGCGGAGGTTGTGGATCAGGTCCACTTTAGTCAAATAAGGATCGTTGGTTAACCATTCGTACACGTTGTCATCCAGCAACACCATGTCGTCGGCATTCTTCAATTTTACTTTGTAAATCACGTGTTTGCTTGTTTAATCGGTTCACAGGTGCGAGGCAAAGGGAATGAAGGAAGCGCAATTGCCCGGGGATTATGAGAAAAGCACGAAAGAACGACAATTCAAAACAAGATGTTTTGTTTGTCACAAATTGATTACAATGAGAACCACCGGTAGGTGATCGGGAATAAGGGGTGGCAGAAATGCCGGAGGGCTGACGGAGAGCATAGAATGGACGTATCAAACGCCCGGAAGCCCCAAAATGGATAATAAGATTGCTTATGCTTCTACGAATGTAAAAGGTTTTTCTAAATTAGGGCAAGATATTTTCTTAATCTTCCACTTACTGGTCTCGCTTTTCAACATACGACTTATTGTGTCAAAACCAACGAATGCTTTTTCCGCTTCCTTATTGCACCGCCTGCCGGCAGAAGCCCTGAGTATTCCATTGCCGGAAATTATTCAGTTGCTCGAACAGCGCTTTGCTGCCGATCTCTACCCGGCATTCGACCCCGCGGTCAGCGTGCCCAGCCCCGTCGCGCAGCATAGAACTACCGCCTGGCTGAAAACCGCCAATACGGTGGGTATCAACGTGCGGACCGTCCAGCATTTCTGGAATATCATTCCCTACACGCTGACCCTGCCAAGCGCGCAGAATGCCATCCACCTGTTGCCGATCTGGGAGCCGGGTGTGGTCGCAAGTCTCTATGGGCCAGTGAGTTGGAATATCAATCCGGCGTTTTTTTGTGCGGAACTCGCGCAGGCTTTCCCGCAGTTGAATACCGTAGAGAAACA
The DNA here is from genome assembly GCA_046597295.1 of Saprospiraceae bacterium. Classification (GTDB taxonomy): domain Bacteria; phylum Bacteroidota; class Bacteroidia; order Chitinophagales; family Saprospiraceae; genus M3007. Next base: position 584 of record JBKJKS010000360.1, on the reverse strand, counting down.
ACTGAAAGTCGTTGTCAATCTGCTGCACTTATTGGGTAAGACCGTGGGGATGGATGTTGTTCCGCATACGGATCGCTATTCCGAGATGGCCCTGGCTAATCCCTCCTATTTCGAATGGTTGCAGCGCGCCGACCTGACGATCGTCCGGCACGACTCCAACGTGCATCAACTGGTGGAAGTCAGGTTGCTGGATTTTGTTCGGGAAAAAGGCAGTGCCGTAGCGGGCTTGGCCGTACCGAAAACGGTGCAGGAATTTTTTTACGATCTGGCGGAAAGCGAGCGTTTGAAGCTCCTGTTCGGCCAACCGGATGATTACAGCGGCCGCCTTGAACGCCGCAAGGCAGTCATCGGACGGTTATACGCGGACGGCCTGGAGACAGTGCCAGCCACCATGGGGCCGCCTTACCGGGGCCTGGAAGTAGATCCCGACCCGCAGGCTCAAGTGACGGATGAGGACGGCTTAGTCTGGCGCGATTACCGCATTATCCGGCCCGAAGCCTTTTCCCGCGTGTTCGGTCCGTTGGCCCGATACAAATTGTATGCATCGCTGGACGATAACCGCGACTGGGCGCTGGACTTCGGGC
>JBKJKS010000352.1:0-2728 GCA_046597295.1 Saprospiraceae bacterium | reverse complement strand
CTTTCGACGATTCTGATCAGGCGCCAGGTGGTATTCTCCAGGGCATCGGCCCTTTGTTCTTTCCGGCAGCCGAATCCGCACAGCGCGGCGAGCAGCAGGGCAATCAATACTAATTTTTGCATAGCCTTCATTTTTCTAAAAAGACGATAGCAAATGGTAATCGGTTGGGCTGCCCATCAAAAACATCTTGTCATTTCTACCGACGTGCAGGGTGCTCCGCACCTGCTTTACCAGAAATAAACAGGAGTCACCTCGAAAATTCGAAATGACTCCTGCGTTAAAACCGTTCTCTTGACCAGTCCTACCAGAAAATCAGGTACAACGCGGCAATAATACCCAGTACGATGACCATACCGATGGCAAAACCCTGCGACGTACGGAACATGGTCGGATCCACCTCGATCGTATTCACCTTTTTCTGGCCCTGCGTATCCAGCAGGCTGATCAGCATCATCAAAGCGACCAGGGTCAGGAACACGTAACCCATGCGGTGCAGGAAGGGCAGATCAGTCAGCATTTCCTGCAACAACAGACCCACCGGAATGGTGGCAATGGCCCCCGCCAGGGCGGCGCTGGCCGTGGTCTTCTTCCAGAAGAAACCGAGCAGGAAGATGGCGACTACGCCCGGCGACACCAGACCGGTGAAATCCTGGACAAACTGGAAGGCCTGCCCGAAGTTGCGCAGCTGCGGCGCCACCACCACGCCGATGATCATGGATACGATGATCGCGATCCGGCCGGTGTTGACCTGCTGGGCTTCCGTGGCGTCGCGGTTGAAGAATTTCTTGTAAATATCGAGGGTGAAAATGGTCGAAATGCTGTTGGCTTTGCCGGCCAGGGAAGCCACAATGGCCGCCGTGAGGGCGGCGAAAGCCAGGCCCTTCATGCCGATCGGTAGCAGCTTCAACAGCACCGGGTAGGCATTATCCGGCACCAGCGCCATGGTGTTGCTGGCATCATTGAGCGGACTGAGCATGTTCTGGCGGAACACGTCGACGCCTTCTTTATGCAGCAGGAACACGGCGATGCCCGGCAGCACCACGATGACCGGCATCAGCAATTTCAGGAACGCGGCGAACAGCAGGCCCGAACGCGCCGTCGGCAGATCGGCGCCCAGTGCGCGCTGCGTGATGTACTGGTTGAAACCCCAGTAGTTCAGGTTGGCGATCCACATCGCGCCGAAGAGCACGGCCAGACCCGGCAGTTTTTCGTAGGCGTCTTCCATCCCGCCCTTGCCGTTGGGCATCATCACCTGCCCCGGCTGCAGGATCATGTGGAAGTGATCGGGCGCATTCTGGCGCAGCAGCGAGAGGCCGGACAGCGCACCGCTGCTGCCGAAGTGCTGCGCCACCAGGTCGAGCGCAATATAAGTCGTGACCAGGCCGCCGAAAATCAGGACCACTACCTGAATTACGTCCGTGTAGCCGATCACCTTCATGCCGCCCAAGGTAATGACGACGGCGAAGGCGGCCAGCCCGATCGTGCAGAGGGTGAAGTCCAGACCCGCTACTTTGCTCACCGCCACCGCACCGAGGTAGAGGATGGACGTCAGGTTGATAAATACGTACACCAGCAGCCAGAAGACGGCCATGATCGTTGCCACCAGCGGACTGTAGCGCTGGGCCAGGAACTGCGGCATGGTGTAAATTTTGTTCTTCAGAAAAATGGGCAGGAAAAATACCGCGACGACCAGCAGCGTGGCGGCGGCCATCCACTCGTAGGAAGCAATGGCCAGACCCATGGCAAAACCGGAACCCGACATGCCGACGAACTGCTCGGCGCTGATGTTGGAAGCGATCAGCGAGGCGCCGATGGCCCACCAGGTGAGTGACCCTTCGGCCAGGAAAAAATCCTTGGCACTGGTCTCCGCCGCTTTTTTGCGCTGATAGATCCAGTACCCGTAGCCCGACACGATGACGAAATAAATCAGGAAGACGACAAAATCCCAGTAGTGTAGTTGATTGCCCATGAGCGATTGGTTGAGCCGTGGCATCTTCCGGCCGGATAGGGCGGAAAGGCAGGCGTTCAGAAGGAGTGGTTATGAAAAAAACGATGGACGAAATAAAAAAAGCGACCCGCTAAGGCCGCCCAAATATATGTAAGGTCGGCAAGTTGCAATGGGCCCGGCAAAAAATTTCAAATTTATAGGGACATGGTTTTTTGGAAGAAAATCCTTTTCTTTGCACCCGCTCCCGCAGCGAAACCTGGTTTCCTGGCCGAGTGGTTAGGCACAGCTCTGCAAAAGCTGCTACAGCGGTTCGAATCCGCTGGAAACCTCTTTCCCGAAGTCCTTGTAAGCCGTTCGCTTGCAAGGACTTTTTTTATCAGCGCCCGTAAATTGCCGGTTGCAACCGTCCGAAGGTGCAATACCTTATATAAGGTGCCGACCATTTTTTTTACCTTCGCCCTTTAGAAAAGGAATACGGCCCAAAGACAGGTCCGGCCGGTAATGGTTGCCCCACAATTTTTAGCCGGCCTTTGCAGTTTGTTGGCGCTGTTCCGGCCAATAGAAGCCGGCTTCAAGTGATAGTCCCCCGTTTATGAGTGATGTAATGAATTCATTTCGCCAAAAAATATATAATGCCCGCCGCTGGATGGCCGTTCAAACGGCCCCGGTGCGGGCATTCTTTGCGCCCCTGGCCAGGGCAATTGCTCCGCTCCGCCAGCGCTGGGCCAGTTTTCGGCAGCGCAGTCCCCGGTTCGCTTGGATCATGCGCTTTTTTGGCTG
>JBKJKS010000312.1:0-10905 GCA_046597295.1 Saprospiraceae bacterium | reverse complement strand
CGGACGGCGACGGCGTCGGGAATAGCAACGACGCCTGCCCCGGTACGCCGGCCGGACAGGGCGTCAACCCCAGCGGCTGTTCCTGCTCGCAGGTGACGGTCAATGACGGCAATCCCTGCACGGTGGATGCCTGTGTCAACGGGGTGGTGACGCATACCTACCAGGACACGGACGGCGACGGCATTTGCAATGGCAACGATGCCTGCCCCGGCACACCGGCCGGACAGGGCGTCAACGACAGCGGCTGTTCCTGCTCCCAGGTGACGGTCAATGACGGCAACCCCTGCACGTTGGACGCCTGCACCAACGGGGTTGTGACCCATACCTTTCAGGACGCGGACGGCGACGGTATTTGCAATGCCAACGACAACTGCCCGGCGCTGGCCAACGCCAGCCAGGCGGATACCGACGGGGACGGCATCGGTAATGCCTGCGACGCCTGCCCCCTGGCCCTGCCCAATATCCCCAATTTCAACACCGGTAGCTGTAGCTGTGCCAGCGGATATGTCACTACCACGCAAATAATCGGGGGAGCGGTCATTATCGTGGGCTGCACCCTGCCCACCACCGACAGTGATTGTGACGGCACCTACGACCCCTATGACCTTTGCCCCGGCGGCGATGACAGCGGGCCTTGTAATGCCAGCTCGTTTCCAGGTTTCAATAATATTCCTGCCAGTTGGAAGTGCGGCGGCAACAAGGTGAAAATGTGCCACTTTGGCAACACGATCTGCATCAGCACCAATGCGGTGGCCGACCACCTCAGCCACGGCGATTTCCTCGGCCCCTGCGTGTCCTGTCCGCAGAACAGTTCGGCCCCGGCTGGCCAGGGCAACGTAGCCACTTTGGAAGGTGCGACGATGAAGATGACCCCCAACCCGGCCGGCGACGTGGTGACCTTGCAGCTGGGCGAATTGTCCGGGGAGCAGGAGGTCAGCCTCGAAATTTATAATGCACTGGGCCAGCTGCTACTCCAGCAGTCATTTGGCTCGGTCGGCTCCCTCCACGAACAAATTGACCTCAGCGGCTTCGGCAACGGTCTGTACACCGCGCGGGTAAAGGCGGGCAGCTTACGGTTCGAGCATAAACTCGTGATCAGCCGGGATTAAGGCAGGTTGATTACCGGGTGCCTCCGACCAGCATCTGGGGAATCGCTTTCGACCGGGCAACTGGTCATCGAATATTGATTAAGAACCAGTGAAAATAATAATCGCCCCTGTGGAACTCTGTAAAGCAGGGGCGAATTTTTTCACCGGCATCCATTCGGCTGCTCCGTAAAAGGCCCGATTCACCAGCCCCGTATAAATACCTGATTTCAAAATCCCGTATTTCTGCGCTTGACCCGCCGGAGGCCACCTGCCCACCTTTGTATCATTATTTTCAAAGAGGGGGCTGCCGAAAACCGGCCAAAGTAGGCCTGCAAATTGAACAAGCACGGCATAAGTAATTTTCACAATCAAACTTTGCTAACAATGAAAAACAATTTTCCTTTTTTCAAAATCACCGGAGTATTCCCGATCATGTTCGCCCTGCTCCTGGCCTTTCTTTTCAGTCCGGTGGTGGGCTGGGGGCAGATCAACTTATTTACCAACGCAGGGACGGTCGTTACCATCAGCGGCCTGCCGGCGCCGGTATGCGGAAGCGATGTGGGGGCGTATACCTGCGATGGATGCTGGTTTAGCCCGTTTTTTAATCCAGGCCCGTCTCAAGCGGCGGTGCAAGCGGGGCTGCAGAACGCCCCGCACGCCAAACGTATCAAAGTTAAAAAGAATGTAGTTTATTATTTTGAGTTTGAAGTCAACGGTCCCTTCGCTTATCCCTTGGCTACGGGTGGCGGTACGGAATACCATATCCCCATTTACTCCGGCCTCAATGGAGCGCTGCCTACGTCGTTCGGCGAATACATGGGTGCCTATACCTATACGAATGGCCAGACGGGGGGTTATGCTAAATTCACGGCTCTGCTCACTTTCCCCAACGGCACTACCGACGGTTATCTCGCTATTCCCTATCTTGAATCCTACGTTTTCGGAGATCCGGTCCAAACATTATTCATCCTGCCTTTTGTAGTAGAAGGCGTTTTAGAAGCGGAAACCCCCATTCTGGGCACCACCGTGCAGCCACAGCTGCCTTACCTCGTCCTGCATGCTCCGCCGGGAGACGGCAGCAGCAGCGAATTCCAGGAGAATACCACCACCTGCCGCGAGTTCACGGATACCTACGCCGAGGCCAGCTCCAATTCGGCCAACCTGGCCGTAAAATTGGGCGTAGCGGGCTCGCTTGGCTTTATCGCTACCGTGGACTTTGAATTCTCAGTTACGTTTAGCGGCGGGGTGACGGCCGAAGATCTGGCCATTACCACCACTTCCAAACAGGTCTGCGTGTCGTCCAGCAGTACGTTCGCCACCACGGCCTTACCCGGCGCGGGCGCGGGCGACGGGGACGTGTTCATCGGCTACGGAACCGATCTGGCGTACGGGGTTTACCGGTTCGTCGCTGCCGATGCTAATACCTGTACCGCAAAAATTGATACCGGCCTGATTTATGCCCCCACGGGCATCGCCCGGCGGTTTGCCTATACCAAGGAGGCCATCCTCTCCGACATTGCCCTGCAGGAATCCCGGGTAAACGATAACGGCCTGAGCGCCGTTTCCCGCGACAATGCCCAAAATCAAATCGATGTCTGGAACCAGGTGCTGGCCATGAACCTGGCCAATACCAACAACCCCAACAATGTGCTGATGGGATCGGAGTCGTTCAGCTCTGGGGTCAGCAGCAGTCAGGAATCCAGCATAACGGTGCTGGAAACCAATTCCATCGAGGTAGAGCACGCCCTGGAAGGCACCTTCGGCGTAGAAGCGGTGATCGAGGTGGGTGGCTCGGGCGTCACCGGCGGGTACGAGTACAAATCGTCGAAACGCTTCGGAAAAACCCAGAACCAAACCGCGGAAGGAGCAAAAGTGATGCGTTACAGCCTGTCGGACGACGATCCCGGCGATGTTTTCAACGTAGACGTCGTTCGGGACCCCATGTATGGTACGCCGATCTTCCGCACGAAAGCGGGCACGAAAACCAGTTGCCCCTATCAGGGCGGTTTCCAGCGCGACCAGCCGAAACTACAGCATGATGGCCAAACGGGCAACCATATCACCTCGCTGGGCAACCCGGTCGGTTCGTCGGCCACCTTCAAACTGGACTTGTGCAATCAATCCAATGAGGTCCGCACGTACAAATTGAAACTCAATGCCCTTTCCAACCTCAACGGCGCCGTGGTATCGGCCGCCGGGGTTCCGCTCAATGGCAACGACCTCGGTCAATCGTTTAACGTGGCGGCTAACAGTTGTGTGGAAGATCTGGTGATTGAGGTAAAGATGCTGTCCACTTCCAGCCCGCTCTCCTACCCCAATCTCGAACTGTTCCTGTACGCCCCTTGTGAGGAAGAAACAATCCAATCCAGCATATTCGCTTCGGTGTATTTCGGGGCCGCCACGGGCGTAAATGACCCGGCCGGTAATAGCCTGCTTTCCGTGTCGCCCAACCCGACTTCCGGGCTGCTGCAAATCGGATTGCCACGGGGCAAGACGATGGACGCCATTCGCGTCATGGACTTCTCCGGCAAATTAGTGCGTGATATAGATTTAAAAGTCGCTGTACAATCTTATGAGCTGGACTTGAGCCATTTGCCCAAAGGCGTTTATGGCATCCAGGCGCGCGGCGAAGGAAGGATTTTCGTAAAGAAGGTAGTAGTGGAATAGTTTGATTTGTATTGACGGGGCGACTTCAAGTCGCCCCGTCAATAAACCAATAGTTGGACCTGCGGCCCATACTGCATTTTCCGCCGTGCCTGGTGTTTTCACCTAGCCCACTTCCGGGGAACTCCCGGCAATAGCCTGGGCTACTCACGTTGCTTGCGTTTGGTGAAAACATCAAGTGCGGCATGAGAAATAAATGCAGTATGGAAGGAAAAGTGAATTTAAAACGGGGAAGCCGAAAACCGACCAGAGTAGGCAAGCAATTTTTATAAATCAAATAAAATGAACAAGATTTTCTTAGCCAAAATGAAGCCATTCCTATTGCTTTGTATGCTTCTGCCAATCATGGGAATAAGCCAAACCAAAAATATATTATCTACGCATCGGGTATTTCCCAAGATTGACAAGGTGCTGGAATTTGAAAAAGCCCTGGCTACACATGCGCAGAAATACCATACAGGTGATGTGAAGTGGAGGGTCTTTGAAATACAATCCGGGCCTGACATGGGCGGCTACCACATCACCGAGGGGCCTAATAGCTGGGAGGGGCTTGATACCAGGGGCAATCTGGGCGATGAGCACAACATAGACTGGCATAAGAATGTGGCTATGTACCTCACCGATAGACAATCGGCAACTTACTCTGTGTATGAAGATACGTTGAGCACTGTAGCCGTCGGTGACTACTCTGATAAAATTCAAATAGACCATGTATATCCAAAGATTGGATATGTGGATCAAGTCAGAAAAATACTGACAGAGCGGAAGAAAGTATGGCAAGCCAATGGTCTATCGGTAGCAGTATATTCTTTAAATGCTTCGGGGCCAGCACAATTTGCCATAGTCACCAGGTTCAAACAAGGTCTGAAAGAGAAAACTTCTGGATTTCGCAAACCATTTAAAGTAAGCTACGAAAGTATTTTTGGGGAAGATTCAATGGATGGACATATTCAACGTATAAGAGACTACTCCAATGAAATATGGAGTGAGATGCTCTTTATACGCAAAGATTTGAGCTCGAAGTAAAATAGTTGCTCCAGATTTTGACAACTTTTAAAAGTTGTTAAAATCTGGAGCAACCTTCATGCTCAGCTACCATCAATCTTCCAACGTGAAAAACCTGCTTTTCCGGGTGGTGCGGGCTGAAAATAGCTTACCTTCCCTTTCCTAATCCATGCCGACGCACTTCGACAATAGAAATGATGCACTCATCACCGTACAAAATTTCCTATTATGAAGCTGCTGCACCTGATCGCCTCCCCGCGGGGCGAAAAATCCAAAACCCTGCACATCGCCCGCGAATTTTTGCAATCCCTGGAAAAGCAATACCCGGATTTAGTGGTGCAAAGTCTCGACCTTTTTAAGGCTACACTGCCGGAATTAATCGGAAATACGGTGGACGCGAAATATACGATCCTGAGCGGTGGAACGCTGGACGAACCATCCCAGCACAACTGGGACTCGATCACCGCGTATGCCCAGGCATTTCTGGATTTCGACGCTTACCTGATCTCCTCGCCGATGTGGAATTTTGCGATTCCCTACCGCCTCAAACAATACATCGATATTATCATGCAGCCGGGCATTCTTTTCCGCTTTACGGAAACTGGCGTAGAGGGACTGGTCAGGAATAAAAAGATGTATTGCATCACTGCCCGGGGCAGCGATTACAGCAAAGACAGCCATTTGTATCAGTTTGATTTTCAGGAGCCTTACCTGCGCGCCATATTCGGCATGGTCGGCATTTACGACATCACTTTTATCAATGCCCAGCCGATGGACTATACCCCCGAACTCACCGAATTGCAGTTGCAGCGAGCCAAAGACGATGCCAGATCGGTGGCCCTGAGCAGTGTATTATAGAAACGGATTTTCACCCCACCCCGGTCGGTAGGGTCATTTTTTGCGTGATAAAACTTTCTTGCTTTTCGATCAACGACTCGCTGACTATGAAAAATATTCTCCTGCTCACACCCTTTTTATGCGCCGCTTCCGTCACCGGCACCCTGCAAGCCCAGTCCGCTACGGATGAAGTAGCCATGCGGGCCTTCGCCCGGGATTTCATGGCTGCCTACAACCGGCAAGACGAGACCGCCCTCCAGGCCATGTACACGACCGATGCCGTCAGCATCAGCCCGGAGGGCACTTCCACCAACGGAGCCGACCGCATTGCCCAATTATTTGCCGACCAATTCATCAAGAACGATGTCACCCTGCTCGTGCGGCAGGTCGGCATGACGTGGTCTGACGCGCAGCAGTCCTGGGTGGCTATCGGTACGTACGAGAGCTATGGGGTCACCTACGTCTACGACATCCCCATCCGGAAGAAGACCGCGTACCGCAACACGATGGTCCAGGAAAATGGCCAATGGAAGATCGCCAGATCGGTGGTCACGGAGATGGTAAAAACCTTGGTCCATCAAAAAACTGGCGATCCGGCCGCCTGGCAGTCCGCCTTAACGGGCGCACTGCATGGCAGTGCCGTCCTGGGTATGAATATGGGTACGCCGCCTGGCGATCCCAGCACCGCCTATGCCCTCTTAGAATGGCCATCCCTGGATGTTGCCCGGGCATTTTTTGACCATCCGGATTGGCAAAAGACCCTCCAGCAGGCCGGTATGGGCGAAAAGCCGGTGGTGGTTTTTTTAGAGGGGCAGTGATTTTTTCACGCACGAAGCCTTCGCCTTTACCTTGTCAGTCGCGTAAATTTGAGTCGCCGCCTGCATATAAAGCAAACAACCGGGCAAGCCGAAAACCGCTCAGAGTAGGCAAGCAAATGCAGTACGCCCATGAGAATTTTTGTTGCAAAACTGAACTTCGCCACCACCAGCGACGACCTAAGGGAATTATTCGAGGCATTTGGGGAAGTAGATTCCGCCCATGTGATCATGGATGAAGCCACCGGTCGCTCCAAAGGCTTTGGCTGGGTAGAAATGCCCAATGATGATGAAGCTTGGGGTGCGATTAATGCACTTGATAACAGTGACTTGGACGGCAGTACCATCATAGCAAAACGGACAGAAATCAGCGAAGGCCGCCCTCCAAGCGGCGGCGGCTTCGGAAGCCGTGGCGGCTTTTGAATAATTGGAACACCAAAAAGCGGGGTGACACCGCATTGTGCTATCGGGAACCTACACCAGCACGCCAACCAGAACCAATGGCGGGCGGAAAATAGCCTGGTCGGTGTTGAACCATCAGGGGCAACGCAAGCGGCGATAGCCAACCGATTTTTCGCGGATGATTGAAGGCGCTACGATGACTCCCGGTCCAAGATCTTCTCGCCCGATCCGTTCAATCCCTTCCCCATCAGCAGTGGCGAGGTGCAGATGATTTTTGAGGACAGCTGGGATGGATTGACCCGGAAAACAGTTTCCTGCAAAAAGTGCACGCCATCGTGGACGCCAACTACCAGCAGGATGATTTTGGTCTCCCGCAGCTCTGCCAGAAAATTGGCATAAGTCTCTCCCAATTGTTCTGCAAAATGAAGGCCCTGACTGATCTGTCGCCTTCCGATCTCATCCGCACACATCGGCTGAACAAGGCCAAAATCCTGCTGGAAACCGGCGCCGCCAATGTAGCCGAGGCGGTCTGGCAGGTCGGTTTTAAAGACCCTTCCTATTTTTCAAAATTGTACCAGGAGGAATTTGGAGAAGCGCCCAGCGCAACCCGCAAATAACTGACCATCAATTTTTTACGGGACGGGTAATTTCGTTGCATGCAACGAAATTACCCGTTCTTTTTGCCCGCTTGAAACCTGATTACCGGCTTTTGAGACGCTTTTACCCGGTAGGCGGGTTAGCCTCCCTGCACCTTTGCCCCATCACTTTCACAAAACAAAACCAACCATGAAAATTCAATTCATTTCCAGGCGAAACGCGGGCGTACTGCCGGCGTCGGCTGCGCTGCTACCCGCTCTGTTTTTCAACCCTGCCCTGGCACAAGCTCAGCACTTATATACCTGCTGGTAGTAGGATTGAGTTTTTTTTGCAGCAGTTGTTCCGTAGAGCAGCAGGCCATGGCAGCGCAATATCGCGCTTCGGAAGCGGCAAAACATCGTAATTACGAATCGACGTGTCAACACGGAAATTACGCGAACACGCCTATTATCAACAGATATTCCCCCACTCGCTATTCCAATTGGCAAGGCCCCTCCATTTGTAAGTACTGCGGGCAAAGGATTTTCAATACCGGCTATTGAATCGCGGAATGGCAACCATCCAGCCGACCTGAATTTCCTGATGGCGATAACATTGGCTATTCACGTTGCTTGCGCTTGGCGCTTTCACCAAACGCGGCATGAAAGCACCACCGCACAAATACCTGATTTTTAAAAACACGTATTTATACGCTGTCCTGAATCCAGGCCCCGTCTTGACCTTTGCCGTAGTCTTTCTAGGTAATTCAACATGGTTTCGCATACATCAGCCAACATCACTAAGAATAACATACACCATGAAAAACACTCTCTTGTTCGCCGCCACCCTCGTTCTTCTTTCTATCGCTCCAGCCACCGTCCACGCCCAAAAAACGGCCACTTGGAAAGGTGGGGCTCCGGGCCGCAGTACCGACTGGATGTGCGCCGCCAACTGGCGGGAAGGCCGTCTGCCGAACGAATTCAGCGCGGTCATCATCCCCGACGTGTCCGCCGGCAGTCAGGCTTACCCGGTCATCCGCACCGGCCAAGTGGATGTGTTGAGCGTGGACGTGCAAACGGGCGCAATGCTCACCCTGACCGCCGGTGCACGTCTCATCGCCGACACCTGGAATTGCGCCGGCGCCTGCCGGGGTTGCGAAATACAGGTGCTGATCAAAGGAACGATCGAAGCGCCGGCGACAGCCTCTAATTACTGATGGTGGGGCCGGCGCCCGTGCCGACTCATACTCCATCTCTTTCAACATTCGGTAATAGTTTTCAACAGGTAGCGCGGCCTGCTCGCGCAGAGGCTGTGTGCCCTGATTGTTGCTTCGGTGTACGCCACGCTCCAGGTGATTGCACCAGAAGGCCTCCGACGTTTCGCTGATACTCCATCAGCAAGCCCTGGCAGGCAGCCCCCACCAGGTGGTCAGCAATCGCCTGACTACGCAGGATTTGGCGATTCAGTTCGAGTCGGCCCAGGTACCGTTGAATCAGTTTAGGGCATAGCCCGTCGCGGTATCTCGCCCGGCAAGAAAATCAAACTGACTTTTGTTTTACAAAAATTTCTAAAATCGGGTTACACTTGCCCCCGCAATTTGCATCGAGCCAGACGAAACAGCTTCCATCCATGACTGAAAAATCACCGCTGAAATCCGCCCTCCTCATGCTGGCGATCGTGGTCACCGTCGTCGTCAGTTGGGAAATCTACCTCCGCCTTCATGGCGTGGCGCTTACGTATGACGACGGCCCGCCGCTGTGGTCGGACAAGCGGTCCATGGTCTATCTGCCGGCGGATCAGGCGGTAGTTTTTATCGGTTCCTCCCGCATTAAATACGATCTGGACATCCCCACCTGGGATAGCCTGACCGACTGCCGCGCCGTTCAACTGGCTATGGAAGGGAGTTCGCCGCGTCCGGCGCTCTACGACCTTGCCCAGGATCCCGACTTCCAAGGACGGCTGATCGTGGACGTGACGGAAGGGCTGTTTTTTTCCAACGCCCCGCCGAATGTGGAAACCCCTAACGCCAACATCCACTACTACCACGAACGCACCCCGGCCCAACGGGCCAGTTTCCAGCTCAACCGGGTCGTGGAATCGCAGTTCGTTTTTCTGGACCAGGATAATTTTTCGCTGAACGCGCAACTCGACGCGCTGGAAATACCCAGTCGGCCGGGGGTATTCATGATGCCGATCTTTCCCCTGGATTTCAAGCCGACGACCTATGACCGGCAGGCATTCATGACCGATCGGTTTCTGGCCGATACCAACCTGCAAAACCAAGTGAAAGGCATCTGGCATTTTTTCAGTCAGGGGCCAAAACGACCCCCCATGCCGGACGGGGAGCTGGCGGCCATTTTTCAGTCGGTGAAAGAAGCAACCGATAAAATCAAAGCCCGGGGCGGCGAGGTGCTGTTCGTACGCACGCCCTCCAGCGGACCGCTGTGGGAACAGGAACAAGTGAAATTCCCGCGGGAAAAATACTGGGATCATCTGCTGGCGGTCACCGGTTGCACGGGTCTGCATTTTGCCGACTATCCGGCGATCGACCACTTTGTCTGCCCCGAACTTTCCCACCTGAGCCGGCCGGATGCGGCGACGTTTACCCGGCACTTTATCCGCATACTGGAACAGGAAAAAGGCTGGACGTTGCGTACGGCCGACGCTAAGTTGGCGAAATAAGGGCTGTTTTTCAACACCCAATGCCCACTACCAGTTAACACCGCCAATGGCCCACTCCAGTGGGCGCTACGAAAACATCTTCTCTTTATGGTCTTCAATTCCTACACGTTCCTGGCCTTTTTTGCCGTCATCCTCCTGCTGCACAATCTGCCGCTGTCGTGGCGTGTAAAAAAGGTCAACCTGCTGGTGGCCAGTTATATTTTCTATGCCGCCTGGAACCCGCCTTTTATCCTGCTGCTGTGGCTCTCCACGGTGGTCGATTTTTTTGTCGGCCGGGCGCTGTACACCCAGGAGGACCCGGTTAAGAAAAAGATGCTGCTGGTGCTCAGCCTGATCGGCAACCTGGGCATGCTGTGTTTTTTCAAATATGGCACCTTCCTGCTCGACAACTTTGTGGCGCTGGTCAACGTCGCCGGTTTCGACTACCATCCGGCCGCACCCAACATTATTCTCCCGGCGGGTATTTCCTTTTACACCTTCACTACGCTGTGCTACACCATTGATATGTACAAGAAGAAGAGCGAGCCGGTCCGATCCCTGCTGGATTTTTCCTTGTTCGTTACTTTTTTTCCGCATCTGGTGGCCGGCCCCATCGTGCGTCCGCCCCAGCTGGTGCCGCAGTTCGAAACGCCGCGCACCGCTACCCAGCAGCAGCTACTCGATGGACTGCTACTGCTGTCGCTGGGCCTCTTCATGAAAGTGGTGCTGGCCGACGTGATGCTGTCGGCCACAGCGGATAAGGTGTTCGGTGCAACTGGTTTATTGTCCCCGCTCGATGCCTGGGCGGGCGTGCTGGCCTTTTCCGGACAGATCTTTTTCGATTTTGCCGGCTATTC
>JBKJKS010000211.1:0-6846 GCA_046597295.1 Saprospiraceae bacterium | reverse complement strand
CGCTGCTCGTCCAGTTTGGCCAGGTCGATAGCGCCCAGCAGGTGACCCATGCGGTCGCTTTCCAGCCAGAGCACCTGGTCGAGCCCGCCGACCGGCACGTTCTGAAAATAGTTGGTCCGGTCTTCATTGGTCGTACCGTTCAGATCGGTGGCGCCGATGGCTTCCAGGGCCTGGAAATAGTCGGTGTTGAAGTTCTCCGAACCGTTGAACATGAGATGCTCGAACAGGTGGGCAAACCCGCTTTTACCCATTTTTTCATTTTTCGAACCGACGTGGTACCACACGTTCACGGCGACGATGGGCGCCTTGTGGTCTTCGTGGACAATGAGGCGCAGGCCATTTGGCAGGGTAAATTTTTTGAACGGTACGTTGATCTCGTCGGGATTATAAGTCGGTAAATCGCTTTGAGCGGATACCACCGTAGCGGCCAACAACAGCAGGGCTGCTAAGAGAAAATTCTTCATTTTCGGTGTGTGTTTAGGTTAGAGTATGTTTTCAAAAAAGTGGACGGGTGCGGAAATGCCGCTGAAGGTGCGGGTTTACCGAAAGGAAAAGACCAAAGATTGGATGAATGGTGGCATTGGAACGGTGAAAAACGTCACTTCCCGGGACTGCGTGGTACGACGGACCTCCAGGTCCGTCGATTGGACAGGTTTGTAGGGCGGACTTGGAAGTCCGCCGTACATATTGCCGTACGATTAGCGCATCAGCACCATTTTGCCGAATCCGTGTTTGAAGTACCCGTCCTGGCCCGTATTTTCAAAAAACTCGAAATCCGAACCGTCGGCTTTCTTGGCCTTCAGGCGGTACAGGTACACCCCGTTGGCCAACTGGTCACCGTACTCGTCCTTGCCATCCCAGCAAAAATCGCTGCGGTGCGTGCCGGCCCGTAGCGGCCCGAATTCCGCCTCGGTGATCTCGCGCACGACGCGGCCGCTGACCGTCATGATCTGGATTCTGAAATGCGTCGGCGTTTCCGCGCCGGTCATGGTGTAGACAAAACAGGTGGACGTACTGAAGGGATTGGGGTAATTCAGTACATTGGATAAAGACGACTTGGTGATTACCCGGAAGGCAACCGACCAGTCCAGCTGGGCCGAGGCGTTGCCCGACGCATCACGGCCATTCACCAGCAGCCGGTAGTCGCCGTCCTGGATGAAGGTGGGTCGCCATTCCAGCCGCGCTTGGTTTTTCTGCTGTAAATTGGCTGGGTTGGCGGGCAGGAACAGCAGGGCCGGATCATTGAACGGAATGCTGCGTTGCGAACCATCGGGCTGGATCAGCGTCAGCGTAAAAGTGGCCGTGTCTGATAAGGCCAGGTAGCGGTTATCATCCTTCAGCGACAGAACGATTTCCGGCTTCGGCGAGATCAGATCGCCGTCCAGGATGTGGGTGCCGTCGAAGGTGACATCCAGCAGCGGATTGCGCTGATCTTTGGCGACAAAGAAATCGCGGACCGTAATGTTGTTGAAATGGTACAACTCGGGCTGGTCGTTGTTGGGATTCACGTCCACCAGCAGGCGATAAGGGCCACTTAACGGCAGGGTAGGGGCCTCGAACCGAAGCAGCAAGGTATCGCCCACCGGTAGTGGCCGCAGTTTCCGGAAGTAATCCTGGCTGACCCCGGCGCCGTTTTCCACGCGGAATTTGACCAGCACACTGTCCATGGCTGCGTCGGAGACGTTCGCGAAGGCGACGGAAGAACGCATGGTTTCGCCCTGTTGCAGGGTGTCGCGATAAAAAGTGTAGTGCAGGGCCGGGTGCAGGGCGCCTTCGGGAATGCTTTCGTACAGGACCCGCAGATAGCGGGGTTGCGTAGCCGATCGGGTCAGCGTATCGCGGGCATCGTAGCGCAGTTTCAAACGCGGAAATTCCGTGGCGGAAAGGAAGGCCAGGCTGGTATCGAAGGTGTTGGTCAGCTGCAGCAGTACGCTATCGGGCTGGCCTTCGCGATAGGCCAGGACGGTCAGGATGGCTTCATCCGAGGCGTCGTCAAAGGCCTCATGCCGCCAATGTATTGATTTCCAGGATTTTACCGGCCCGATCAACGGCGTTTCCAGCAGGCCGACCGACCATTTGGTCAGGAACTCCCGCCGCAGCGAAATGGCGGAATCCGGATTATTGACAATGGTATCGACCGCCGGAAATGACGGGTCGTTCTTGCGAAAAATGAATCCGTAGGGATGCGGCGCCCCCGGAAAGTAGGTGGCCAGGGTCCGGACTTCCCGGGCGCCCTGCGCTTCCAGCACCTGGAACAGGTTTTTACCATAGGTCACCGAATCGGCCGCCCAGCGGTGCGGGGCATAGCCTTCCTGATCCGCCACCCGGCTGAAGGCCAGCAGGCCGGCATAATATCCGGTGGGAATACCGTTTTTGATGAATTCCATCAGTTTGATCCGCTCTAAGGAATCCCGGGTGTTGAAGACGTGCAAAAAACGGTTCTCCGGGGCATCATAAAAGTTATTCCCCTGCTCCGGATTAGGCACAAAACGGCCGGTACTCGGATTGATGATGGTCACCACGACGCCATCGTTGACCCCGCGCACATTAAATCCATAGTCGCCCTGAAAGCTTTGGTAGTAAATATTCTGGAATCCCGGATACCGGTTTTGATCGCGGTAAGCCACTTTATTGATCAAAAAAGCGGCATTGTCCTGAAATTCCAGTTGCCGGGTCGAATCGATGGGCAACAGGTTAGAGAAAAACCCTTCCGCATACTGGCCGTAGTGGGACTGGTTCCAGCCGGCGGGGCTGCCGGCCAGGTAAATAAAGGACTGTTGACGCCACACCACCGATCCGTTCACGAGGCTGTCGCGCGCCACCCGCCAGTAGTAGACCGTACTATCGCGCAGCGTCCCCGCCGGCTGCCATTCCAGCAGGCCGCCCGCCTGGAGCAGCTGGGTGCTCTGGCGCAAGGGGCTGTCGAAAGTTTCCAGCGTGTCGAATTCAAACAGGTAACGCTGCAAGGGCGCATTAGAATTGAGCGTGGAAGCCCGCAGGGCCACGCCGGGAATACGCACGATCCCGTAGGCCGGCGGATACACCGGTTGCACGTCGTTGGCGTAGAAATAGACATCCAGGCCTTTCTCGCCGGTCGTAGCGACGAGGTCGTTGTTCATTTCGGCGGCAGCCGGTTTCTCGTCCACCTGATTCTGGGGATCCAGCGTAATAAAAAAGCGGTTGAAACCGATCTGGCTGCCGGCCGTGGGAATAGCGTACTGGTGCGAACTGCGATTGGGCGGCGCCGGGATCGTATCCAGGATGCGGCTGATCACGGAGTTATCGGGGCGGCGTTGTTCCACCTGCAGCGCGAGCTGGCCGCCGGTATTTTCCCCAATATTGGCCACGTCAAAATTCAACTGAAAAGTGGGTTGCTCCAGGCCAACCGGGTTCGGGTCAAACTTTACGGATTGGGGGTCCAGCAGGTAGTCCGGTCCGGGATGGGCGTGAATTTTTACCGCCGGATCGCCCTGCAGCAGGTTTTGGTGCAGTACGGCAATCAACGAAGCATAGTTGTTCCCCTGTAAATTGCCGAGCGTATGCTGCACGGCCTCACCGATGCTGCGGCCATAGTCGGCTCCACCCAGCTGTTCGTAATACTGCCGTCCGTAGGTGTGGAGGGCATCGATAAAACCGTAGTTTACCGAGGCCATGTACGCAATGGCGCCGCGCTGCGGCGCCAGCACAAACTGCTCGCCAATGCCCTGTTGCGAGGTGGAGGCGTTGCCGGAAAAGCAGCCCATGACCAGCAGTAGCGGGTAGCGTCCGGTGTTGTTGTAAGCGTCGGGCGTACCGATGTCAAAGTCCACGGCGAAGGGCGAGGAGTGGCCGAAAATAGTCCACAGGGAGACTCCCCCGTTGATCAGGTCGAGCATTTGCTCGTAGCTCGACAGTTGAATGGGATCGTTCGATGTTTTGTAAAAAGTGCGTACGTCGGCGCCAAACCGGTTGTTCGTCAACGTACTGCCCATGTCGTTGACGTAGTTGCGGATCACCGCCGATTCGCCCGAAAGGCCGCCGCTGTTATGGATCACCCGTTTCATCCAGGCCTTGTCTTCGATGGTCTGACTGGCCTGAGCGAGCTGTTGCTCGTGGTCCTGCACTTTCTGCAGGTAGCCGGCAATCTCTGCCGGACGGGTGACGGCCAGGCGGCCGATGGCCATGATCGGCGTGGCGATGCGGTTGCCACGCAGCACATAGGGTACGTCCGCGGCAGGGGTACCGTAGGCCGGCACAAAGAACAGCGAATGGAGCAGGTTCGTCTGCGCGGTGGGCGAGCGAAACTCCGTGTAGTCCTGCGCTTTGCCCATCAGCAGCACAAAACGGGGGTTCGGCCAGTTCTTTTTCGTCCAGTGCAGGAAATTGCGGATAGAAAGGGGGTGGAATCGAATGCCATAGGCGAACTGCTCGTACAATTCGTTCACGTCCACCACAGCGACCTGGTGACTGCCACCGGCGGTGCTGCTGCGGTAAGCCGCATACGCGGCCACGTGATCGGCGCCCGCGGCCGTGGGGTCGTTTTGCAGCACCGGATTGGTAACAATGATGTAATCGGCATTCAGGTTGCGGTAGTCGCGGAACTGCATGGAGCGGAGCGGCAGCGGCGTTTTCAGGGCATTGGCCGCCACCAGTACCAGCCTGCGTTCCGCCGTGCTGGGGCCCAGCCGGGCTTTCACCACGCTTCCTTCCAGGGTGGTTTCCAGTCGGGTCCGGTTGGTCAGATCGAAGAGCAGGGGCGCCGTACCGTTGGCATCAAAGCCCTGTATTTCCAAATACTGATCCTGACTCGCCGCATCCATTTGGAAGGTAGCCTGGTTGGCATTGTCAAAATCGAACTGGCGCGGATAGCGCAAAGTGACCCCGGATAAAGCGCTGCGGTCATTGCCGCCGGACACGGATTGCAGCTTCACCGTCGTGTTGGGAGCGAGCAGGTTCAGCTCGACCGGTCCGGTACGTTCCACCACCTTCCAGCCGGAAAACTCGTCTTCGGCAAACAGGTTGTCATTCACCGTGATGCGCTGGTGGTGTTCGTCCAGATCGCAGGCATAGCGGACGGTCAGCGTGGCCGCCGGTCCGCCGGTATACAGCCTGACCGGGTTAATGGTGGTCGTGTGCAGCACGTTCTGATAGCGGGCGTAGCCATTGCCATCGAACCAGGAGTAGGTAATTTCATCACTGATCCGGCGCTTGAAATGGCCGTCGCTGAAGACCTGTTGCAGCGTCTGCCAGCAGTATTCTTCTTTGGGCGGCAGGTTGGTCAGGTCATTGGTCGCCGCAGCAAAACGCAGACCCTGACCGCTCGTCGTCCAGGTCAGGTAGTAGGCAGCCGTGTCGTTGAACATGCTGTACAACGGATTGACCTGCTCGGTGGCCACCTCGCCAAAGAGGTAAGCGTCGACGCTGCCCCGGTTCTTTTCGCCGTAAAATTCCAGGTAGTCGCTGCTGCCGAAAGCACTTTCCGTACTGGTGAACAAGGGCACTTCCCGGCCCTCGCGGTACAGCCGCAGCTGGCTGGCCGGCACGTCGGCCACCGGAAAGTTAGCGGCCGTGAGGGATTGGAAATTCAGGCGGTAAATGCCATCGTCCGCGACCCGGATCTTGAAATAGACGTTGGAATAATCAATCCATTCATTGCCGTACAGCGTATCCTGGCCGTTCCACATTTGGGCTTGGGCGGCCCAGGCACAACACAGCAGGCAAAACAGGGTCAAGGGTTTTTTCATGGTCAACGCAAACGCGCGGGAAGTAAGCCGCAGTACAATTGCACCACAAATCTACACCTTTGTTGCCGATAGCCCGGTTGTAACCATGTCAAATTTCCAGCAACGGCCAGCAGCCGACATCTTATCCGCCGCGTGGCCAGCCCGTACCGATGCCGCGCTTACCTGGCTGCGGTGGAGCATGGCCGTGCATGGCGGGCGTGGCTCGGCCCACAGCTATTCGCCGCTGTTCGGCTGGGCCCGGGCCTATCCGGAGACGACCGGCTACCTGATCCCGACCCTGCTGGACTATGCCGAACTGAAAAAGGACGATGGGTTGCGGCGGGATGCATGGAGCTGCGCCGACTGGCTGTGTGCCATCCAGCTGCCCGGCGGGGCGTTTCCAGGCCTGCTGGCCGGCCACCGGCAGCCCAGCGTGTTCAACACGGCACAAATCCTCTTCGGCCTGGCGCGGATCGTGGAAGACAGCAGCGGTACGGCACTGGGTGTTCGCTGCCGTACCGCCCTCCTGGACGCCACCATCTGGCTGCTGGCTACCCTGGAGACCGACGGCAGCTGGCGCCAGGCGGCCTACGTGCCGGGTTTTGTACCGAGTTACTATACCCGTGCCATTTGGGGCGTTCTGCGGGCCAACCAAGTGCTGCAAAGCACGGAGGTGAAAGATGCTATGCGCCGGGCACTGCACTTCTATGCCAACCGGTTTTTGCCCAACGGTGCCGTCCGCGACTGGGGCTTCTGGCCGGATAAGCCCGCTTTTACGCATACCATGGCCTATACCGTGGAGGGTTTTCTGGAATGCGCCCTCCTGCTGGGCGAGACGGATATTCTGCAGAAAACCATTTCCTCCGCCGAAAAATTCCTGGCCGGGGTGGATAAAAAGGGGCGCATAGCCGGCCGTTACGACGCGGCATGGCGTGGCGATCATTCCTTCCTGTGCCTGACCGGCCAGGCGCAGTGGAGCGTGATTTTTCAACGCCTTTATGCATTGACCGGGGAGGAGAAATACCGTTTGGGCGCGCAACTGCTGCTGGTACAGCTCCTTGACCATCAGGTACTTGGTAACAACTGGCATACCCACGGCGCCTTACCCGGCTCTGCACCAATCTGGGGTCCCTACCTGCGGCTG
>JBKJKS010000195.1:0-5082 GCA_046597295.1 Saprospiraceae bacterium | reverse complement strand
TTTGCCCGGCAGCCGGGCACTTCGGTCCGCTTGTTTTTTCAAACGTAAGACACTGTGTTTATTTCCGGCATTCAACAAATTGGCATCGGTGTCTCCCATGTGCACGCCGCCTTCCGCTGGTATCGCCAGACCTTCGGTATGGACGTGCCCATGTTCGAGGAGGCCGCCGTGGCGGGCCTGATGTTGCCCTATACCGGCGGTCAGCCCCAGGCCCGCCACGCCATCCTCGCCCTCAATATGCAGGGCGGCGGCGGCATGGAAATCTGGCAGTATACCGGGCGGACGCCGCTGCCGCCGGCCTTCCAGCCCCAGCTGGGCGATCTCGGCATTTTTGTGACCAAAGTGAAGTGCAAGGACGTGACGGCTTGTTTCCACGACCTGCGTAAGCGGGGCGTAAACGTGCTGACGACGCCCCTGCCGTGCCCGGACGGACGCGACCATTTCTTTCTAAAAGACCCCTGGGGCCTGACCTTCGAGGTCGTCAGCGCCGACGACTGGTTCGCCAGGGACCGTCCGCAGCAGACCGGCGGGGTGTACGGAGCCATCATCGGCGTGAGCGACCTGGAACGTTCCCGGGCCTTTTATGCTGACCTGTTGGGCTACGATGCCGTGGTGTACGACCAGACGAACGATTTCGCTGATCTCCACGGGGTAGACGGTGGGTTTGGCCGCTGCCGGCGGATGCTGCTACGACCGGCACAGTCACAGGTTGGGCCCTTCAGCCGGTTGCTGGGCGCTACGGAGATCGAACTGGTACAGACGCTCGAACGGACGCCGCGCCAGATCTTTGAACAGCGTTTCTGGGGCGATCTGGGTTTCATTCACCTGTGTTTCGACATCACCGGCATGGCCGAAATGAAGGTGCGCTGTGCTGAACGCGGTCATCCATTCACGGTGGACAGCAGCGGCAGCTTCGACATGGGCGAAGCCGCCGGCTACTTTTCCTATATCGAGGATCCCGACGGTACGCTCATCGAATTCGTCGAGACGCATAAAATTCCGATTTTGAAAAAAATCGGCTGGTACCTCGATCTGCGTAAACGCCGTCATCCGGCCCGGCCCCTGCCCACCTGGATGCTCCAGACACTCGGTTTTGGACGGATCAAGGAGGGCAAATGATGAAAGTAATCAGTAAAAAGCAAAAGGCAACCTGACTATATGTACCACCTCCTTTTTATCGTGCTGGTCGTACTGGCCGGCTGTACGCAGTCGCCCAAGTCGGCCGCCCCCCCGACTCCCCCGTCTGTACTCCAGCCAACTGCTCCGGGCAAGGAAACGTCTTTCAGCGTTGCGACTGGCCCGGTGGCCGGAAAAATGAACGGACTGACCTTCGTAGCCCCCCCACGGCCCTTTCCGGAGAATCCCATGTCCGCTGTGACCGGCATCGGCGCCAACTGGATTGCAGTGGTGCCCTATGGTTTCACCCGCATAGGCGTGCCGGATGTGCACTATGATCCGCAGGGTAAGCACTGGTGGGGCGAACGACCGGAGGGCGTCTGCGAAAGCATTCGTTTGGCGCATGCGGCCGGCCTGAAAGTCATGCTCAAGCCGCAGGTCTACATTCCGGGCAGCTGGCCGGGCAGCCTCGATTTTCAGACGCCGGAGGACTGGCAAAAATGGGAAGCCGCCTACGAACGCTATCTGCTGCCGATGGCGACCCTGGCCGACAGCATGCAAGTGGACCTGTTTTGCGTCGGGACGGAATTTGCCATTGCAGTGGTCAAGCGCCCCGACTTCTGGCGCGGATTGATTCAGAAAGTACGCAGCCGCTACCACGGACAAATTACTTACTGTGCGACCTGGGCGGATTACCAGCATACGCCTTTCTGGCATGACGTGGACTTCATCGGTTTGAGTGCTTATTTTCCGCTGGTTCATGCCGCCACACCCAACGTGGATTCGCTGCGCCAGGCTTGGCGGCCCATCCGGCAACAACTGCGCTCGTTCAGCGAGCAGCATAAAAGGCCCATTTTGTTTACAGAATTTGGTTACCTGAGCGTAGACAGCGCGGGCTGGCGCACCTGGGAACTGGAGCGCGGCGTAGAGCAGCGCACCATCAACCAACTGGCGCAGGCCAATTGCATCGAAGCTTTACTTTCCACTTTTCAAGCGGAACCGTGGTGGGCCGGCGGATTTCTCTGGAAATGGTTTCCCAACATGCAGGGCCACGAGGGGTACCCGGAACGCGACTATACGCCGCAGGGAAAGACGGGCGAAGGGGTGTTACGGAAGTGGTATGGGAAGTAGATGAAGCGCGGAGGCATGCTGAATGCGGGAGTGCTTATCCGGGAAGGGGCATTTCCTTTAACCGGGCATAAATAGCGGAAAGCGGAAATTTCAACTCGAAGTGTGGTAATTCGATCATTTCTTCCGGTTCGGTAAAGTAATGCTGCGCCCAGCGCCCATCGCTGTCGCGGGTATGTAGTTCCACCAGCATTTCTTCCTGATTTACGATCAGGTAATACCACAACGATGGTACTTCCAGGTATTCACGGCGCTTTTTGACCCGGTCGCGTTGGCCGGAACCGTCGGAAGCCACCTCGACCAACAGCACGGGATGTTTGACGATATATTCATCTTCATCATCGGCGATGGGCGCGACGACTAAGTCGGGATAACGATAAATGCCGTTGGGTACTACTTCGGCCTTAATGTCGTGATCAAAGATTTCAAAACCCCGTTGAAAGAGATGGTCGTCCATAACCTTCAAAAGGTTAATGGCGATTCGATTCGCTTTTTTTGCTTCACCGGCCATAGGAATAATTTTTCCATAATAAAATTCATGGCGCAGCTCGGCCGATTTTTCCAGATCCAGCCATTCGGCTACCGTATAAAGTTTCTCCGCAGTCGCGGGTGCTGCTGTACTCATCTTCTTGAATTTCAGACAAAAATAACACCTTTTTAGTAAGTCATCAACTTCCGCAGCTGCTCCTTCATCCGCTCCACGGGAAAGAAGTTCTGTTCCAGCGGAATGGAGAAGGGCACCGGTGTGTCCAGGCTGGCGGCGCGTAGGACCGGCGCGTCCAGGTGCTCGAACAGATGTTCGGAAATCCAGGCGGCTATTTCGCCGCCGATGCCGCCGAAGAGGGTGTCTTCGTGGAGAATGAGCACACGATTGGTCTTTTTTACCGAGTTCGTAATGGCCTCGTAATCCAGCGGCACCAGCGAGCGCAGGTCCACAATATCCGCGTCGAGATCGAGCTCGGCAGCGGCTTGTTCGGCCCAGCGCACGCCGAGTCCGTAGGTCAGGATACTCAGTTCCTCCCCTTCCCGCACTTGCCGCGCCTTGCCGATTTCGACGGTGTAGTACCCTTCCGGCACAGGACCGCTCTCCGACCGGTACAGCCCCTTGTGTTCGAAATACATGACCGGATTGGGGTCTTCAAATGCGGCGAGCAGCAGCCCCTTGGCGTCGTAGGGCGTGCTGGGGTAGACGACTTTCAGGCCCGGCACGTGGGTGAACCAGGCTTCGTTCGACTGCGAGTGAAACGGCCCCGCCCCCGAGCCGCCACCCGTCGGCATGCGGATCACCACGTCGGCCGGCTGACCCCAGCGCCAGTGCAGTTTGGCTAAGTTGTTGACGATCTGGTTGAAACCGCAGGTCACAAAATCGGCGAACTGCATTTCCACCATGCTTTTGATCCCTTTCAGGCTCAGGCCCAGCGCGATACCGACGATGGCCGATTCGCAGAGCGGTGTGTTGCGCACCCGGGCTTTGCCAAATTCCTCGACGAACCCCTGAGTAATCTTGAACACGCCGCCGTAATCGGCGATGTCCTGGCCCATCAGCACCAGTTCGGGGTGGCGGCGCATGGCCTCGCGCAGGCCGGCGGAGAGGGCGTCGATGAAGCGGAGTTCGTGGGTTGCTGCCGTTGTTTCGTCCGCGAGGGGAGCGCCCCCTGCCCCCCCCGTAAAGGGGGGGAAGGCGATGCCCTCTTCCACGTTGGTGGAAAGATTTGGCGTTGCGTATACGTCAGCAAGTTCCTCCTCCGTGTCGGCTACTGGTTCCGGCTCGTTGAACATGACCTCCACGGCATCCTGAATGGTCTGTTTGTAGTTTTTGCGAAAATCCTCAGCGGTTTTTTCTTCCAAAATGCCTTCCGAGAGCAGCCAGCGCTCGTAATTCTCGAGCGGATCTTTGATGGCCCAGGCGTCCATCAGGTCCTGCGGCACGTACTTGGTGCCGCTGGCTTCTTCGTGGCCGCGCATCCGGAAGGTCATGCATTCGAGCAGGAAAGGCTCGGGATGTTCGCGCATTTCGGCCGCGACTTTGGAAATGGTTGAGTATAGTTCGAGGATGTTGTTGCCGTCTATTTTCGCACTGCGCATCCCGTAACCGACCGCGCGATCCACCAGATCCCGGCAGGCGTACTGCTCGTTTTTGGTGGTGCTGAGGCCGTAGCCATTGTTCTCAATGACAAAAATAACCGGCAGCTTCCAGACGGCCGCCACGTTGAGCGCCTCGTGGAATTCCCCCTGGCTGGTCGCGCCTTCGCCGGTGAAGGCCAGGGACACCTTGCCTTCGTGGCGCAGTTGGTGGGCCAGGGCTACCCCGGCCGCCAGCGAGAGCTGCGGTCCTAAATGCGAGATCATACCGACAATACCATGTTCCATGGCCCCGAAGTGGAAGGAGCGGTCGCGGGCCTTGGTGTAGCCGAGGCGTTTGCCCTGCCACTGGCAGAACAGCCGGTCGAGCGGCATCTGGCGGGCGGTGAACACGCCCAGGTTGCGGTGCATGGTGAAGATCAGCTCATCAGGCTGCAGGGCACAGGCCGCGCCCACGGCGATGGCCTCCTGGCCGATACCCGAGAACCATTTGGAAATGCGGCCCTGGCGGAGCAGATTGAGCATTTTCTCCTCGATCAGGCGGGGCTTGACCAGCTCGGTATGGAGCCGGAGCAGCGTTTCGGTATTCAGGTCTTTTCGCTGGTAATCGAAAACAGGCGCGGTGGTGACTGCCATGGCGGTGCGGTTGGTTGCAAATGAAAAGCCATTGGCTGGTGCGCCAAAAGCGCCGCAAAGGTCGGAGAATTTCGACGTACCCATTCGGCCGGCTCTACAAAAAGTACATCGGATAAATTT
>JBKJKS010000347.1:0-2979 GCA_046597295.1 Saprospiraceae bacterium | reverse complement strand
CAGCTCGCGGGGCGGCGAGGATACCCGCAACATCAGGCGGGCGGCCAAGTACCTGGAAAACGGCTACGCCCTGCGCAAACTGGGACCTGCGGATAGCCTGCCCAATCCGACCAATGCTACCCCGGTCAAAGGCCAGGGCTTCGAGGATAATGTCACAAAGTGGGAATACATGAAGGTCAGTCAGCTGGTTGATAGTAAGCCCCTCGCCGAACGCATTCACCTGGATATACTGGCCCAGTCCATTGGCGAGGAACTGAACAACCGCGGCGTGCAATCACCCTATCAGTACGGCGTGTATTCCAAATCCCGGAACAGCTACGTGGTGGTGAACGATCACTTTGTCGTGGAGGACAACAGCCCGCAGATCTCGGATGGCGGCGCACCGACACTGTTCAATTCGCCCTACCGGGTGGCCCTTTTTCAGCAGGACATTGAGTCGCCGGGCTACCTGTCCATTTATTTCTCCAACCGGACCAGCCTGGTGCTGGGCTCGGTCTGGAAGACGCTGGTGCTCTCCGTGGTCTTTACCGGCATCATCCTGTTCTGTTTCTGGTACACCATCCAGGTCATTTTTCGGCAGAAACAACTGGGCGAAATGAAGACGGATTTTATCAACAACATGACCCACGAGTTCAAGACGCCCATTGCGACCATTTCCCTGGCCGCCGACAGCATTGGCAGTCCGATGATCATGAGCCACCCGGACAAGATCAAACGCTTCGTGGATATTATCCGCCAGGAAAACCGGCGCATGAACAGCCAGGTGGAACGGGTGCTGCAAATGGCCCTGATCGATAAAAAAGATTTTGAAGTCCGGCTAGGCGAACTCAACCTGCACGAGCTGATCGAGCAGGCAGTGGCCAATTTCAGCCTACAGGTAGAGCAGCGGGAGGGCGCATTGCACCTCGACCTGCAATCGGACCGCCCGGTCATTCAGGGCGACGCGACCCACATCGCCAGCATCATCCACAACCTGCTGGACAATGCCAATAAGTACAGCCCGGACAAGCCGGATATCACGGTGCTGACCCGTACGGTGCCCATGGGCGTGGAAATTACGGTCCAGGACCGCGGCATCGGCATTGGTAAAGAAGCGCGCAAGCACATCTTCGATAAGTTCTACCGGGTCCACACCGGCAACATCCACAACGTGAAGGGTTTCGGCCTGGGACTGAGCTACGTGAAAGCGGTGATGACTGCCCACAAAGGCCTGGTCGATGTACGCAGCGAACCGGGTAAAGGCAGCAGTTTCAGCCTCACTTTCCCCACCCGGGTGGAGGGGTAGCGCTACGGCAGGCGCCCCAGCGCCCGCCACAACAACCATAGAAACGCTAGCAGGACCAAAATCAGAAAACCGTTGATCCCCGGCGCCAGCCAGGGCCGGATGCCCCGCTGTCCGCGGGCGCCGCGCAGACCCAACCAAAGTCCGCCGATGCTCAGGGCAAAGGTGGCCAGCAGAAAAATGCCGCTGAACCACGCCTGACGGCCTTCAAACCCCGGCGATTGCGCAAAAAGACCCAGGGCGAAGCAGGCCAGGACAGCCAGGAGCAAACTGCGGGTAGTCAAGGTCATGCGCATGGAAAAATATCTACAGGTGATCGTTGCGAGGAAGGCGGTTTCGGTAGGTGCTGATTTTTAAGTATAAAAAACCAACAAAACTAAGGGCCGCCGACACATAGAACACCGCCGGCATCCGACTGGTTTGATCGGCAAAATACCAGCCGGCGATGGCCGCTCCGCCCCCGATGGCGATCTCCAGGGCAATGAACATGGTGGCCAGGGCCCGGCCCTTCCGCGCCGGATCGCCGAGGTCCACCGTCCAGGCACTGATGGCCGCGGAGAAAATGCCGTTGCCCAGACCGAACAGCACGGACGCCAGATAAAGGCCATTGGGCGACGTGATGTTGGCAAAGACCAGCATGGCCACCCCGATCAGCAGGGCAGAGGCTTCCAACACGGGCACCCGGCCCAGCTGATCGGACAATTTGCCGGCAAAAAGGCGCGTCAATACGCTCGACAGGGTAAAAATAGTGAAAAACAGGCCCCGGTTGGCTACGCCCAAATGATCGCTCAGGTCGGGCACCAGCGTCAGAATAACTCCGTAACTGAAGTAACAACAGAGCATCATCATGCCCGCCGGTAAGGCCAGCGGATCGAAAATATCATCCCGGCTGATTTTCAGCAGGCGCCAGCGGAAAGGCTGGCGGACGGGCAGGGTTTCTTTTAAATTCAACAGCATGACCACCGAACCGAGCGCCAGCAGCGCCGACACGTAGAACAAGGCATTGATGGAATAGGCCTGGACCAGCCAGCTGCCCAGGGGCGGTGAGGCCGAGGCGCCCACGCTCAGGCTGATGCCCAGCACACCCATGGCCTCGCCCAGCCGGTGGGGTGGTACGATGTCGGCGACGTAAGCGGACGACCCGGTGGGCTTGAAGCCCGTGGAAAAACCGTGAAAAAAGCGCAGGGCGAGGAACCCAGCTACGAAATGCAACTGCGGATACAGCAGACTGCAGAGCACACAGGCGAAGGCGCCGATAAACATCACCGGTAAACGCCCCACCGTATCGGCCAGCTTGCCGCTGAACGGACGGGACAAACCCGCGGTGAGCGTGAAAAGGGCAATAATCAAACCCTTATGTTCCCCCCCACCCATTGCGGCTAAATAATGGGGCAGCTCCGGGATCATCATGTTGAAACTGCCGGCAAACAGGGCATGCGAAAGGCAAAGCAGCAGAAAGGCAGGGGAGTAGAGCCGATCGGCGGCAGGCGGGGAAAGTTCCATGCGCAAAGGTAATTCCTCCGGGAATCGAACCCCGCAGGGCGACAGCGAAAACTGCCGGTGTCATCCGTTAAAAAGCCGCCACCCCGCCGGCCGGCTACCGCACGCCAGCCACCGGCATCTGCGGATCGTAGGTGCCTTTGATGACCGGGCTTTGCCGGTTGCCCGTATACGCCCGTACGCTGCCGGCAATGAAG
>JBKJKS010000291.1:0-6563 GCA_046597295.1 Saprospiraceae bacterium | reverse complement strand
ATCTGGCTGATGGTCTTGAACAGCAGTTGCTCGTAGGTCGGAATGTCGCGGCAGACGATCTTCATCAGAAAATCGGCTTCTCCGGTGATGATATAGCATTCGGTGACCTCGTCGATCTTGGAGATCTTTTCGAGGAAATTATTCAGGGCGTTTTCCTTTTTCCAGGCCAGCGATACCAGCACGAAAGTCTTCACATTCAGCCCCATCTGCTGCGGGTTCACCTGCGCATGGTAGCTTTGGATAATTTCGCTTTGCTCCAGTTTCTTGACGCGCTCCAGCGTGGGAGCGGGCGACAGGCCAATTTTCTTCGACAGATCGAGGTTGGTGATCTTGCTATTGTCCTGCAGGATCTTCAGGATTTTCAGGTCTATTTTATCCAGTTTCTCTGACATGATGGTACGGGTAGTTATTGAAATTTTATTTTGCTTTGGTAAAGTTGGCCAAAGGTAGGGCGTTAAAAAATAATGTACAAGTAAAACAAGGTTGAACCTCCGTAAATTTTGTTAATAAAGCGTTTTTGTCACATTGCCTCTGTAAAATGAGTAGGCAAAATAGTGCGCGCGGGTGTTTTGCCAAAATATATTTGTCAATAACAAGCGTCTGGCGGACAGCAAAAGAAAAAAGGTTGAATCGGCGGTCGTTCGGCTGGAAAGTGCCAAACAAAACCTGCTGATTCAACCTGAATGCCGCTTATTGCTGTGTACATCGCCGACTTGCGCGCGGCAGGGGCGACGATGTAGCAGCAACTAGGGGAAAATACCCATGGATACGTAGTCGCTGGCGATCTTTTTGAGGGAACATACGAAGGCGGCGGTGCGCACGTCGCTGACGTCCGGGTGCTGCTTGAAAGTTTCGCGGATCTGCTGGTAGGCGGTGATCATCGTATCCTCCAGACCGGAGTTGACCAGTTCGACCTCCGTGCCGCCCCGGGTGAGGAAGTCGCGCTCCCGGTCCCCAATGGACTTACCGGTGATTTCCGACACTTTGTTCAGAATACCCTCGAAGGCATTGTGCTGGAAGCGGTTCTCGAGGCGTCCGAAACGGTGGTGCGACAGATTTTTAAGCCATTCAAAATAGGAAACCGTCACGCCGCCGGCGTTGATGAAAAAGTCCGGGACGATGACAATACCTTTCTTCAGCAGGATTGGATCGGCTTCGGCGGCCACCGGACCGTTGGCGGCCTCGGCGATGATCTTGGCTTTGATGCGGTCGGCATTGGCCTTGGTGATCTGATTTTCGAGCGCTGCCGGCACCAGGATGTCGCACTCGATCTCCAGTGCGGCCAGACTGTTGGCTAGAGTGGTGGTGCCCGGAAAGCCCAGAATAGAACCCGTCTCCTGGCGAAAAGCCAGCAGTTTCTCCACGTCGATGCCTTTTTCGCTGTAGATGGAGCCTTCCCGCTCGGCTACGCCAATGATCCTGGCATCGCCTTCTTTCTGACTGATGAGGGCCGTGTTGCTGCCGACGTTGCCGAGGCCCTGGATGACCATTGTCTTGCCGGCCATCCCTTTCGAGAGACCGATCTTTTGCATATCGTCGGCGTAGGACAGCATTTCACGCAGGCCGTAGAATACGCCGCGCCCGGTGGCTTCGGCTCGTCCGCGAATACCGTTCTGGGTGACGGGCTTGCCGGTCACGCAGGCGATGGAGTCGATCTCCCCGTGCCGAAAGGCCTGGTAAGTGTCCATGATCCAGGCCATTTCGCGCGGTCCGGTGCCGTAGTCGGGGGCCGGTACATCGATGCCGGGGCCGATAAAGTTCTTTTTGACCAGCTCCGTGGTGTAGCGGCGGGTGATGTTTTGTAACTGCTCCACGGTGTAGTTCGCGGGATTGATCTTGATGCCGCCTTTCGCACCGCCGAAAGGCACGTCGACCAGGGCGCATTTGTACGACATCAGGGCGGCGAGGGCCATCACTTCGTCCTGATCCACACTTTCGGCGTAGCGAATACCGCCTTTCGTGGGCAGCCGGTGGTGGCTATGCTGCACACGATAGGCCTCGATCACTTCGTAGTCATTGCCCACCCGCACCGGAAACCGGATTTGGAGCACCAGATTGCAGGCTTTGA
Organism: Saprospiraceae bacterium; assembly: GCA_046597295.1. Lineage (GTDB taxonomy): Bacteria > Bacteroidota > Bacteroidia > Chitinophagales > Saprospiraceae > M3007. The sequence continues at coordinate 4,495 of JBKJKS010000291.1, read as the reverse complement.
TCTGCTCTACCAGTCCTTTCGGAATATCGGTGAAGGCGGCGGCCTTGTCCACGTAGTTCTCTACGCTCTTGAAGAAACTAATTTGTCCACTCATTTTTGTCGTCTTTGAGTTGGTGCTCTAATTTGGTTAGCTTGCGTTCGAGCCGCACGAGATAGGCCACGATGCCCAGAAAGATCAGCAGAATGACGCCGACCACGACGTTGATTTTGCCAGTTTCCCGCATGAAATCGCCGTTTCCCTGTGCCAGAAGCGCGGGCAAATATATTGCCAGAAACAAAATAATTATTAAAAGTTTTCGCATTTTGAAAAATTTCATCTTCCGAAATTTATGAAAAGTTGTCTTTTTTGTTGAAAATGAAAAAGGTGTTCGGCGTCTTAAAAATCATATTTCTTCAAGAAACAGGATTTTGAGCCCTCTTCCCTAATCCAGTCCCAGCGCCCGGTGTTTCAGGCGCTGGTAGCGGATGCGCAGCTGGGCGATCCAGAAACCCAGCAGCGACCAGCCGATGATGCTGGGATAAAAAACCGCCCGCATAGTGTTGTCCAGATCGCCGCTGCCAAAGGCCGGATTGCCCGTGGCGCCGGGATGCAGACTGGAAAAGAGCCGGGGTACCACGTAGAGCAGCGGAATGAGGGCCGCGAAGGCAAAAATGTTGTACACCGCGGCCAGACGGGCACCTTTTTCCGGCTCGTCGAAGGAGCGGCGTAAAATGAAATAAGCCAGGTACACCAGCAGGGCAACGGCCGTCATCAGTTGCTTGATGTCGTTGCTCCAGGCAGCTCCCCAGGCGTAATGGGCCCAGAGCATGCCGGTAATCAGGCCCAGTATCCCGAACAGCAGACCGGCCTCGGCATAGGCTGCGGCCTTGCGGTCATAGTCCAGTTTGGAAAACTTTTTTCCCGATTTGCCGGACACACCGTCCGGCCGGTTGGCATGGCGCAGGAACAGGATGCTTTGCCAGGCGGAAGCCACGAACAGGAACAGCAGCGCAAACCACATAGGCACGTGATAATAGGTGTTGCGAATGCTCTCGTAGATCACGTTGCGGTAGGGGAAAGTAAAGTCGGATTTTACGTGCAGGTTCTCCACCGGATGCTGCGACCAGAGCGGATCGGCGCCGGCGGCCGCCGTGCTGCTGTCCTGCCGCATTTCCAGCGCATCAGGCAGCAGGGAGACGCCGTCCGACGGATGGTCCACAAAGGTATTGAGCATGGCGAAAGTGCCGCCGGCGGGCAGTGTGCGCGGCAGCGTAAAAGTGGCCTCCAGGGTGGTATCGCTGAGAATGCGCAACTGCTGACCCAGCAGGGCGTGGGTGGAGTCGAACTCCAGCCACACGCGTACATCACCGGCCGTGCTGCGGGTGTAAAACGAGTTGTAGCCATGCACCTGCAACGTGAGGGTCTGGCCGGTGCGTCCTGCAGCCGGACGAACGTAGGTGATGCCAGGCTTCAACGGCACGAGCAGGCCGGCAATGATGGCGTAGCCGATTAAAATGACGGAGAGGGTTTTCCACCACATGGTCAGTGACTGGTTATTGGTTAGTGGTTATTGGTCATTAAATATTCGGTCAAAGGTGCGGCATTGATGGCAGTAGTTGCTTCCTGAAAGGCTGCTTTTATTCCAATTGCAGACCATCGGGAGCGGTAAGGTGGTGAAGATGGAATAGGAACGCGGATGACGCGGATGTGCCAAACGCGGATTTACACAGATTTAAAAATCCGTTTTATCCGCGTCTGCTTGCTTCCCCGTCATCCGCGTTCCTAGCTCGAATGATCGGCTACAATAACCCATCGGCCCTCGATTTTTTTCCACAGCAACGTAAAGTGGCCACTGACGTCGCCTTTGGCCCGCGTCAGCTGCCATTTGCCAATGACATAGGCGCTCGTCGGTGATAATTGCGCTACGGAAACGAGCGTGAAAGTCAACTGCCCCATCGTCTCCCGATCGGGGTAACTCTTTTTATAGTTGTCCAGCGTGGCTTGCCAGCCGTAGGTTAAGCCGCGGGAACCAATGAACACCAGGCTATCGGAGCGCCAGTAGCCGGCCATAAAGTCGGACAGGTTGCCGGTGTTCCAGGCAGTTTCCTGGTCGGACATGATGCGCCGGATAGCGGCTTCATCCGTGTTTTGGGCCACAGACCGGCTGATGGAAACGAGCAGGAAGAAAAAAAGCACGCAGACGTATTTCATAACCATAAGTTTTGATGGCCGGAACCTAACACAAGATAGTCAATGCCCTGTAAACAAATAAAAAGCGGGGTTGGCGCTTGCCGCGTCAACCCCGCTTCGAATAAAATGCGGTTGAAAAATTGATTTTTACTTGATCGTCAGGTTGAATTCCACCCGGCGATTGGCTTGTTTGCCGGCTGCGGTGCCATTGGTTTCGATGGGCTTGGATTCCCCGTAGCCCTCGAAACTCAGCCGGGAAGCGGCAATACCTTTTTTGATCAAATAATCATAGCAGGTCTTGGCGCGGTTTCTCGACAGGGTCAGGTTGGAGGCCTCGCTGCCATCGCTGTCGGTATGGCCATCCAGCGATACGGTGTAGTAGCTGTACTTTTTCAGGATGGTGACCACCTGATCCAGTATCTTGAAAGAACCGGGGGTCAGCACCGCGCTGTTGGTTTTGAAAGTGATGTTGCGCACGGCCACGTTCATCACCCGACTTTCTTCCTCTTTCATCGCCGGGCAACCGCGGTTGGCAGCAATACCGGCCACGTCCGGGCAGCGGTCGTCATTGTCATACACACCGTCTCTATCGCGGTCGTTGGGACAGCCCTGGTTGGCGGCTAAACCGGCCAGGTCCGGGCATTTGTCGACATTGTCGTAGATGCCGTCTTTATCGCGGTCGGACGGGCAGCCTTTGTTGGCGGCCACGCCGGCTACGTCGGGACAGGTATCATCCACGTCGTACACACCGTCATTGTCGCGGTCGGCGGGGCAACCCTTGTTGAGCGCAATACCCGGCAGTTCCGGGCATTTGTCGTCGGCATCTACCACCCCGTCTTTATCGAGGTCGCTCGGGCAGCCCATGTTGGCAGCCACGCCGGCCACATCCGGACATTTGTCATCCCGGTCGTACACGCCGTCCATATCCCGGTCAGCCGGGCAGCCCGCGTTGGCAGTTACCCCCATTACGTCGGGGCATTTATCGTCTTTATCGTACACGCCGTCTTTGTCGCGGTCGGCCGGACAGCCCATGGCTTCGGCAATGCCCGGTACATCGGGGCATTTGTCTTTTTTATCGGAAATACCGTCGCCATCGGTGTCTTTCGGGCTGCCGAGACGGAAAGCCAGGTTCAGGCCGCCGAGTACATACCAGTCATCTTTATCGGGATTCCCCGCCTGACTCACGCCATCAATATAGTCGCCAATAGTGGGCCGGAAACCGATTTCAGCGCCCAGGGTCGTTTTTTCACCCAGCGCAAATTTGAAACCGGCGCCCAGCGGAAACACCACGCCGCCCTTATCCGTATTCCTTTTATCCGCTGCTATCCGGTCCGCTTTTATAATGTTTTCCGGCGCTGTTTCATTGAAAAATACGGTCGGCTCAGAGTTGGCATAGCCCACGCCGCCAAAGAAATAAGGACGGATAGCGCGTGAATTACCGGATTTGTTGACGTTGGAAATGGGGGTTAACTCCAGCTGGACCGAACCTTCCAGGAGCGTGCTCGTGAAAGTGTAGCCGCGCGATTTACGCTCCGCGAAGTTTACGTCGTCGCCGGTCAGTCTGACGTAGTTGCCATTCAGGCGTAAGGCAAAGAAGTCGTTAAAATTGCGGCGAAAGAAAATACCGAAGGCCGGAGCCGTTTCCCGGACGGTAAAAATTTCGGTTTCGACCAGGTCACCCTGGTAGTTGGCGGCATTGGCGGACAGGCCGAATTCCCAGGACTGTGCCCCCAAGCAAGCGGGCAGGGAAAGAAATGCAAGCAAAAAGAGTAGGTTTCTCATGTGCGTTTAAAGATTTATGTTTTACAATATTCAGCGGTAAGGCAAATGTTGTACCATAAAAACGATGAATACATGCGGACTGGGATTTTTTTTAATATAAATCTGCCGTTCCATCATATTTTCGCCCGTTACCTCATTTATAGGCGAAAAATTCCGCTTATTTTACAAATTGCCTCCCCTTACTTTAATAATTTTTCTACTAGGTAGTCCCACGAAAAACGCCGTTTTTCGGCCTGTACGCCGGCCCGCATCGCCGCCGCCCGGTCCATATCAAAGAAGTCGCGTATGGCCATGACAATAGATTTGGCTTCGGGCGCCACCACGTAGCCGGACTGTCCATGGGTCACGATCTCCGGCAGGCCGCCGACCCGGGTGACGATCATGGGCTTATCAAAGTGGTAAGCAATCTGCGAAATGCCGCTCTGGGTCGCGCTTTTATACGGCTGGACCACCAGATCGGCGGCGGAGAAAAAGACCCGTACCTGATCGGCAGGGATGAAATCGGTGTGCAGGTGCACATAAGGCATCAACTCCTGTTCGTCT
>JBKJKS010000138.1:0-3624 GCA_046597295.1 Saprospiraceae bacterium | reverse complement strand
GCATCGGTGGCCGTCAGGGTCACGGTGTTGTTGCCGATATTGGTACAGTTAAAAGTTGTTTTGTTCAGGACCAGCGACACGATGCCGCAGTTGTCGAAGCTGCCATTATTCACCTGGGCCGGCGTGATGGTGACCATGCCATTGGCGCCCAGATTGACGGTGATGTTTTGACAAAGCGTCGTTGGCGCCTGGTTGTCCACCACGGTCAGGAAGTGACTACAGGAAACGGTCCCCGAACCGTCGGTGATCCGCCATTCGATCTCGTAGCGGCCGACGGCGAAGTTGACCGAGTTGCTGGCCGCCGGAGCGAAGGCCGTATAGTTGCCGGTCGGATTGTTCGCCGCGTCTACCGTGCGGTAATGAAATTCCAGCGTGAAAGCGCCGCAGACACTGCTGGTTGATGGCAATGGCAGCGTAACCGTGGCATTGCAGACCCCGGCCGAAGCGTTCACCGTCAGATTGGCCGGGCAGGTCATGACCGGAATAGCGTCATCGTTGTTGATCGTGCCGGTGCCGTCCAGGGTAGCACCGCCACCGCTCAAGCTGATGTTCCGGCCGTTGTTGACCAGGCCGCTCAGGCGCAGCAGCAGCGTTTCGTTCGGTTCGATGGCGCAGTCGCCGATGACCGTGACCGCTACCGTTTTGCTCAGCTGTCCCGGTGTGAAAGTAAGCGTGCCACTGGTGGCCGTGTAGTCGTTATTCGCGGTGGTTGCCGTGCCGTCCAGGGTGGCATAGTTGACGCCGACGTTGGCGTCCGATGGATTGCTCAGGTTGATAGTAAAGGTAAGCGTGCTGGTGTTCGGTACATCACCTTCCGTTACCGACGGACTACTGATGGTGACCGTCGCCGCGTCGTCGTTGGTAATGGTACCAGTACCCGAGCCGTCGAGAATGGAGCCGTTCACCGGTCCGGAGAGGGTCATCTCCACGGTCTCGTCGAGTTCTACCTTGACGTCGCCGTTGACCAGCACGGTGACTGTCTGGGTCAGGGCGCCGCCGGCGGTAAAACTGGCCATACCGGCTGCAAAGGGCTGGTAGTCGTTATCGGCCGTGGTGGCCGTGCCGCCGGTGATGGCGTAGTTGACCGAGGCGTTGCTGGCGTTGGTCGAGCGGGTGATGGTAAACACCAGATTGCTGGTGCCGGCATTGCCTTCCACAACCACCGGATCGTTGATGGAAAATTGCGTATTCACAATCTGCACAGCATAGTCCTCCACTTCACCATCCGCTGCGGCGCCATTAAAGGCGAGGCCACCCGCGGTGCTCAGGCGGAAACGGGCGAACGTGTTACTAGGTGTCGCGCCATTCGGTACTACAAACGACAGGTTGTTGTTGCCGGCTGCCACGGCGACGTTATTGAACACATTTTCGCCGGCATCGGCCCAGGTACCATTGTTGTTGAAATCTACCCAGCCGTCCAGCCGTCCAGCCGAGGAGGCGTTGACGGTCACGTTGGCCGTGGTGGAAGTCACGAGCGGGTTCGGCAGGGTGACTCCGTCTTCATCGGCGCCGTCGCCCGTGGCATTGGCATTGGGCTGGCCGTCGTCCTCGCCGTCAATGGTGGCGCCCAGGCGGAAGCCCAGCACGGTGGCGTGGCGGGCGCCATTGCTGGCCAGTAGGGTTGCATAGGTATCCGGAGCATCGCCGTAGTCGACCTCATCGTTAAGGATGGTCGCAGTTTGCGGCGAACCGAACGAGGATACATTGATCGGATTGACGCCCCCGGTAACCGCAAGGTTCGTGATCACCGTCTGGAAGGTTTCATTGGCTTCCACTTTGTTGTCGCCATTGACCAATACTGTGAAGGTTTTCGTTTCCCCCGCCGTACCGGTGAAGGTCAGCGTACCGTCATTATCCGTATAATCGTTATCAGCGGTCGTTGCCGTACCGTCGTTGGTGGCGTAAGTAACCACCAGGCCGCCTTGGATGGCATTGTTCAAAGTGGCGGTGAATACGTAGGCGGTCGTGCCGCTGTTGCCTTCATTCTGTGCGATGCCGCCCGAAAGCGTTACTACGGCCGCATCATCGTTCAGGATGGTGCCGGTGCCGCTGCTGGTGCCCAGGCTGACGTTGCGGCCTCCACTGTTCAAAGCGCCAATGCTGACATTGTACACCTCGTCGGCCTCCACTTTCGTGTCGCTGATGATCGTGACCGGAACGCTTTGCGCAGTCGTTGTGCCCGCCGCGAAAGTCACAGTTTGTCCGGGAATCCCCGTATAGTCGTTATCAGCTGTAGTAGCCGTACCGTTCGAGGTCGAGAATTGCACCGTTACCGCTACGTCGACTGGGTTGCTCAGCGTCACCGAGAAAGTCTGTGGCGAGGTGGTTTCCACCTGGCTGACGTTGGCGGCGATGCTGACCGTGGCGGCGTCGTCGTTCAGGATCACGATGGATTGCGGCGAGCCGGTCACCATAATCGCCGCAGCTTGGACGGCCGAGGTGTTGGTAATCGCTCCGAGCGCCACAGTGAAGGCCTCGTCTAGCTCAACCTTGGTGTCGTTGTTGACCATCAGGGTCAGGGTTATAAACTGGAAGGCCGCACCCGTAAAATTGACCGTGCTGTTGACGCCGTTGTAATCGTTGTCGGCAACGAGCGCGGTGCCGTCGACGGTCGAGTATGGAATGGTAAATCCGCCTTCGACCGGCGCACTCACCGTGAGCTGCACCGTCCGGTTAAGCGTTGATTCGGTTGCGGAGCCGCCCCCGGAGAAAGTCACCGTGGCGTTATCATCGTTCGTGATCGTTCCCGTACCGGTACCGTTGCTGATACCGCCGTTGACCGGGTTGGACAGCGTAATGATAATGGTTTGATGGTCCTCGACCACGACGTCGCCGTTGATCGTCACCGTAATGGTCTGGGTCAGAGCGCCGCCGGAGGGGAAATTGATGGTGCCGGAGGCCAGAGGCAGATAGTCGCTGCCCGAAGTGGCCGTGCCGCCGGTAATAGCGTAATCCACCGAAGAAGCAGCAGCGTTGGTCGTGCGGCTGACGGTAAAGTTCAGGTTGGTGGTACTGGCATTGCCTTCCAGGACGCTCGGGCTATTAATGGAGAACTGGTTGTTGACAATCTGCACCTGATAGTCTTCGACCTCGCCGTCCGCAGCCAGGCCGGTGAAGGACAAGCCGGCGACCGTGCTGAAGCGGAAGCGCGCAAAAGTGGTGGACGGAGTGGCCCCGGCCGGTACGGCCACGCTCAGAGTGTTATTTCCCGCTACCAGGGGGGTATTGATGAACACCTGCTCGCCCAAGTCAGACCAGCTGCCATTGTTGTTGTAGTCGATCCAGGCGTTCAGCAGGCCGGAGGCCGATGCGTTTACGGTGACGCTGGCGGTGACGCCGGTGACCAGTACGCCGGGCAGGGTCACGCCGTCGTCGTCGTCGCCCTCGGCGTCGGTATCGTCGCCGTCGGCGGTGGCGTTGGGTTGGCCATTTGGATCGCCGTCAGTATTGTTGCCGAGGAAGAGCGCCAGGGTCGCATTGTGGCGGGCCCCGTTGGAAGCCGTCAGGGTGGGGTAGGTTGGGTCGGGCGCGTCGCCGAAGTCGATCTCGTCATTGAGCAGCGTGCCGAATTCCTGAGCGTCGCCGATGGTCACGGGGCCCGGCGCGCCGGTAATCCCGGTGAGG
>JBKJKS010000072.1:0-2694 GCA_046597295.1 Saprospiraceae bacterium | reverse complement strand
TATCGGTGCCCATCAGGATGTTAGTGGCATCCTGAAAAGTGATTTGCCTGATCGCGGTCAAAAAGATCGGACCTGCTTCTTTGGCCGCGTTTTCGGCGCCACGGTTCATTTTTTCCACCAGTTCGTTTTCGAGGTTGGTGAAGCCCGGCACGTTCCGCAACTTGTCGGTCACCTTGCGCACATCGTCGGGCAGCAGGATTTTGTAGATGCTTTTGTAGTAGCCGTCGGTCTGGGCCAGCTGACCCGCACCCTTGGTGATGCCTTTGGAAAGGGCTTCCTTCAGGCCGCGCCCGATTTCATCCACGGAAGGTTCGGAGAGCACTTCATTGGCGACTTCTTTCAGTACATCACAGGCGGGCATCGCAAACAGCAGGGCGGATAGCGCCAACAGGCTGGCAAATTTTTTCATAGTCAGCAATTTGAAAATTTGAAACGCCGGTCTGATTGGCCGGAGCAGGTGGGTGGCATTTTGCCCGTGATTTCGATCCGGAGCAAATGACCGTCTTGACAAAAGGCTAAAAATTTCGTACCACCTGACCGCGGTGGATAATACCCAGCACTTTACCCCGCAACTCGCACCCCAACAACGGCGTATTTTTGGACTTGGAGGCCAGGTGCTGCGCCGTGAACATCCAATGCTGATCGGGGTTGAACACGGTGAGATCGGCCAGGTTGTCCGGCTTTATTTCCGGCAGGGGCAGGCCCAGGATCCGACGAGGGGCGACAGCCAGTTTGTCCACCAGTTGCCAGATGGTGAGGCGATGATGCAGGTAAGTACGGCACAGCGCAAACGCGGTTTCCAGGCCGATCATACCAAACTCGGCGTAGGGAAACTCCAGATTTTTCGCTTCCTCATCCCAGGGAGTATGGTTGGTCGCGATGAAGTCGATCGTACCATCCAGCAGACCCTCGATCAGGGCCTCCACGTCGGCAGCGGACCGCAAGGGGGGGAGAATTTTCCAATGCGAATCGAAGGCCCCCGCGGATGAAATGGGATCGCCCAGCATCACCTCATCGGTGAAGCATAGGTTGGCTACCGCGACGGAAGCCGTTACCGGCAATCCGGCGGCTTTGGCGGCGCGGACCATCTCTACACTACGGGCCGTAGAGATCAGGTGCAGGTGCAGGCGCCCGCCGGCATATTCGAGCAGGCGGAGATCGCGCTGGACCATAAGTTCTTCGGCCAGGGCAGGCAAGCCTTTCAAACCGAGCATGGTACTGGTCAGGCCCTCCTGCATCTGGCCGCCGGCAGCAATGGTTTTATGGTGCGGTTCATTGATAATCAAACCGTTGAAAGCCTGGGCATACTGGATCGCCCGCAGCAGCAGCCCGGCATCCTGCACCGGCTGGCCGCCATCGGAAAAGGCCACGGCGCCGGCATGGTGCATATCCAAAAGTTCCGCCAGGTCCTTACCGGCACAGCCCAGCGACACCGCGCCGATGGGATAGACGGCGACCGGCCCGGCAGCGGTCTTATTCAGCACGTACAGCACTTCCGATTTGGAATGCAGGGCCGGCTCGGTGTTGGGGAAACAGGCAATGCCGGTGTAGCCGCCGGCAGCGGCGGCGCTGACCACAGAGTAGAGGTCTTCGCGGTGCTCATAGCCGGGATCGGCGGCATGCACCCCGACGTCCAGCCAGCCGGGCGAGACACAGGCGCCCGCCGTTTCCCAGATTTCTACGTCACGGTCCGTGGACAAATCCGGGCCGATGGCTGCGATGCGTCCGGCCCGGATCAGCAAATCCTGCGGGTCCGTCGGTCCGGTGGCCGTTATAAGCCGTATATTTTTCAGCAGCAGGTCCATGGCCGGGCTAGTTTCCAGAGGTTTGGTACCAGAAGTTGTCGCGGCTGATCCAACCCGGCGCCCGGCGGTAAAGCGTGGCGTCTGCGCGCTTGATGAGCACTTCATCGACAGAGAAGGGCACTTCCACGCCCTTTTTCTTCAGGAAAATGCTCAGGGTGGCATTTTCTTCATTTACTTCAAAAGGCAGATCAAACAAGGCCCAGCCATCGACGATTTCCCGCAGGTAAAAGCGCAGGCCTTCGTGCTGGAAGTGGATTTCACGTCCGTCGCTCCGGGCATGCTCGATCAGTTTCACTTCGTGGGTCATGCCCATATCCGCCTGTACGTAAATCCACATACTCAGGTAGTACTGGCCTTTGGGAATGCTGTTTTTCCACAGCCAGGTCGTATCGGACATCAGGCCGGTGTAGGCACCTTTGCCCCGAAAAATCTGCGGGCTTGTCGTCAGCGAATCGAAGGTCTGCGACCAGAGCCAGCCGGGCGCCCGCTCACTCTGCCATGCGCCGGTGACCACCGCATTTTTGACCGCCATTTCCTGACTGACTTCCCGGGCGGTTTCACGGATGGCCAGACGCAGGCTGTCCAGGGCCAGCGAGAGTATTCTGAGTTCGGGTCCGTCGTAAACCGGGGTGGCATGGGCGACCAGGTGGCGATAGCGTCGCTGCACATCGTCCCAGCGACCGGGTTCGATGAGCAGGGCAATCGGCAGATTGTTTGGCAAATCGGCGATAATGGCCGGCAACTGACCGGGCGTCTGGACCAGCTGGACCGATTTGACCATTTCGCCCACCGGGGTACGGCTCATATTCACGCCCATGTCCGGTACGCCGGTATGCAGGGCGGTCGTCTGTACTTTGGTATAGTGCCGGAAATCGAAATCCAGCCAGAT
>JBKJKS010000643.1:0-9438 GCA_046597295.1 Saprospiraceae bacterium | reverse complement strand
TTTCGCAACGCGAAGACGGCGCCCAGACCGAACCTTTCGCTGGCAACATGACGGTGTATCCCAACCCGACGACCGGCCAGGTCTTTGTGGAACTGTCCGCCTGGAGCGGCCAACGGGTAAACCTGACCGTGTATAACGTCACCGGTCGCCAGGTGCAGCGCACCGAACTGGAAGCCGGCACGGAGGCCACGGCGCTGCAGCTGCCGGGAAGCCTGACCAGCGGATTCTATTACCTGGAAATGGTCGCTGCGGATGGTACCAAACAGGTGCAACGCCTGGTGGTGCAACGCTAATGAACAAAGTCCGATAATTAATAATGAGTTAGCCAATTATAGGGTCTCTCACAGGAAACTGTGTGGGACCCTTTTTATTTGGCCGCTGCGCCTGCAACCCTCCTGCCGGCCCGCTGTTAGACTTCCAAATACCCTCCTCTATGTCTATTGTCCTGTTAGCCGGCGGTTCCGGCCTTATTGGCACCCGCCTGAGCGAACTACTCCGCGCGGAAGGTTTTACAGTCCGGCTGCTGAGCCGTCATCCGAAAGGCACCGATCAATTTGGTTGGCATCCCGAAAAAGGTACATTGGACGATGCGGCCCTGTCAGGGGTGGACTATGTGATCAATCTGGCGGGAGCGGGGATTGCCGACAAGCGCTGGACCGCTGCCCGCAAACGCGAAATTATCGATAGCCGGGTGAAAAGTGCCGGGCTGCTGCGCGATGCTTTTCACCGCATGGATCTTCGGCCAAAGGCCTATCTCTCCGCTTCGGCCATCGGTTATTATGGCCAGTCCGGCGAACGCCGGATGAGCGAAACGGATGCCCCGGTCGACGACAGTTTTATGGTACAGTGTTGCCAGGCCTGGGAACGCGCCGCCGAGGAAATAGCTGCCTTAGGTATTCGCACCGTGAAGTTTCGCATTGGGGTGGTGCTGGCCGAGGAAGGTGGCGCCCTGCCGGAATTAGTAAAACCGCTGCACTTCGGGGTGGGCACCTATTTTGCCGACGGACGGGCCTGGTACTCCTGGATCCACCGGGAGGACCTGTGCCGGGCTTTTATTTGGGCGCTGAAAAATGAGTCCGTAGCAGGCGTGTACAACGCGGTGGCTCCGCAACCGGAACGCCTGAAGCCCTTTATCCAGGCCGCTGCCCGGGCGATGGACAAAAAGGTGCTGCTTACCTCCGTTCCGGCTTTTGCCCTGCGCCTGGCCCTGGGTGAAATGTCCGCGGTGGTGCTCAACAGCAACCTGGTGGCCGACGACAAGATCCGGACGGCCGGTTTTACATTTCTTCACCCGGAACTGGCCGGCGCACTGCAAGATATTCTGGGAAAATAGCGCATTTGATCCATGCGTGGCGGCATTTGATCCGTTTTTCTCCTGAGCTGGCCAACCCTTGCCCCGTTCTCCCGTTTAGCGCAGCGGCGGGTTCACCCTTCGCTGCAGCTTCCATGAGTTTCATTTTGAAAATGGCCTGGCGCGACAGCCGCCGTAACCGCGCCCGCCTGCTCCTGTTTATCTCGGCCATTACCGCCGGCATTGCGGCCCTGACGGCGGTTCGCTCTTTCAGCGTCAACCTAACGGCCGACATCGATCGGGAAGCCAAGACTCTGCTCGGCGCCGATTTGCTGATCGATTCCCGGCAACCGGCGGCCGATTCGCTGCTTGCTCCTTTCCGGCAGCCGGATGTCGAACGTGCGCAGGTGACTAATTTCGTGAGTATGGTGCGCTTCGCCAGCAATGGCGGCACCCGCCTGTCCCAGATCCGGGCTTTGGAGGGTAATTATCCTTTCTTTGGTAAATGGAAAAGCGAACCCGCCGAAGCCTGGCAGACTTTCCGGAGCGGTAAAAAAGCCCTGATCGACCACGCCCTGGCGCTGCAATTTAATATCAAGGCCGGTGACAGCATTCAGATCGGCAACGTCACATTTCTGGTGGAGGGCGAACTGCTTTCCTCGCCGGGCCGGGCGGGCGTCGCCTCGGCCATTGCGCCGGTCGTGTTCATTCCGGCCGTCTGGCTCGATTCTACCGGGCTGGTGCAGCGCGGCAGCCGGGTGGATTATCAGTATTTTTATAAAATGGCCCCCGGCACGGACGTCGACGCCCTGATAAAACCCTATGAGAAGCAGCTGGAAAAAGCGAACCTCGACTGGGATACAGTCGCCAGCCGCAAGCGGAGCATCGGCACGGCGTTCGGCAATTTTGGTACTTTCCTGAACCTCGTCGGTTTCATCGCCCTGCTGCTGGGCTGCATCGGCGTCGCCGGGGCGGTGCACATTTACATCAAAGATAAACTGCCCACCGTGGCTATCCTGCGGTGCCTGGGTGCGAGTGGTCGCAAGGCTTTTTACGTGTATTTCGTGCAGGTGGCCGGTATCGGACTGCTGGGCGCACTGGCGGGGGCTTTGCTGGGCTCGCTGATCCAAAAGGTGCTGCCCTGGCTGGTGCGCGACCTGTTGCCCATTGCCGAGGTGAGTACCGAGTTTTCGCCCGCCGCCATTGCCCAGGGCGTCCTCCTCGGGCTGTCGGTAGCGGTGTTGTTTGCCCTGTTGCCGCTTTCGGGCATCCTGAAAACCTCGCCTTTACGGACCCTCCGTGCTTCTTTTGACGGTCAGGAGGGGTCGAGCCGTGGTCTGCGCTGGTCGGTGTATGCGCTCATCACGGCCGCCATATTCGGGTTCACCTGGTGGCTGATCGGCGCCTGGCGCGAAACGCTCTTTTTTATGGGGGGGATTGCCGCTGCTTTCTTTGTGCTGTATGCTATTGCGCAGCTGCTGACCTGGCTGTTGCGCCGTTTTTTTCCGAAAAAATGGAACTACGTCTGGCGCCAGGGCATCGCCAATTTGTTCCGCCCGGAGAACCAGACCGTGCTGCTGGTGGTGACGGTCGGGCTGGGCACCATGCTGTTGTCCACCCTGTTTTTGGTCCAGAACCTCATTTTAAAACAGGTGGAATTCACCGGCAGTGGGAACCAGCCCAATATGATCCTCTTCGACATTCAGAGCGCCGACAAGGATAGTGTAGCGGTGCTGGCCCGGGCAAAGGGGATGACCATTTTACAACAGGTGCCGGTGGTGACCACGCGGATAGAAACGATTGATGGCCGCACCAAACTGCAGGACGAGGCGGATTCCACCACAGCCATGCCCGGCTGGGTCTGGGACCGGGAGTACCGCGTCACTTTTCGGGATACCCTGATCGAGTCGGAAAAAATCATTGCCGGTACCTGGGAAGGGGTGTATGCCAGTCCCGGCCAGCCCGTCAAAATATCCATTTCCGATGGATTGCAAAAAGCCATGAAAGCCGAGATCGGGACCAAAGTGGCTTTCAACGTACAGGGCGCCCGGCTGGAATGCGAAGTGGGCAGCGTACGGCAGGTGGACTTTGGCCGCCTGCAGACTAATTTTCTGGTCTTGTTTCCGCGCGGCGTACTGGAACGGGCGCCGCAGTTCCACGTCATTGTCTCGCGGGTCAGCAGTGCGGAGCAGTCCGCCATGTTTCAGTCGGAGCTGGTGCGGCGCTACCCGGGCGTAAGCGCCATCGATCTCACCCAGATCCTGAAATCCGTGGACGAAGTGCTGCGTAAGGTGTCTTTCGTGATCCGTTTCATGGCGATGTTCAGCATTCTCACCGGCCTGCTGGTCCTGATCAGTTCCATCTATCAGGGCAAATTCGCCCGCATCCGCGAGAGTGTGCTGTTGCGCACCCTGGGCGCAAGCCGCCGGCAAATCCTGTGGATCAATGCCATCGAATACTTCTTCCTCGGCGCCCTGGCCTGTCTGGCCGGGGTGGGCCTGTCGGTCATCAGTGCCTGGGCTTTAGCCCGCTTCGCTTTTAAAATTCCCTTTGCCATACAGTGGTGGCCCCTGGTATGGACCTTCGTGATCATCACCGCTATCACGGTCATTATCGGCCTGTTGAACAGCCGGGATGTGGTGCGCAAGCCACCCCTCGAAGTACTGCGGGCGGAAGTGTAACCTCAATTCTAGTCGGGTATCTTCCAGTATAGTGAGCGAAAGCGAAACAACCTGCACTGCCAACGCCCTCGCATTGGCGGTTTTGACCTTCCTTTGCGGAGTAAGAATGATTGTGCATCATGCTTCCTGCTCCATCACATCGTAAGTTACGCTGGGTCTTTATCCTCGGCCTCCTGCTGGCTTTTCAAGCGGCGGGCTGGTATTTGTTTTGGAGCGTACTGGTCATGGATGCCAAAACATCGGCGCGGCAAACCTATGTTTCGCCACAGACCAACCTACAACACCTGACGATTGCGGCGAGCGACTTAAGCCGGCGGTGGGTGGATAAAAAGGAAATTCGTCTGGACGGTCGGCTTTACGACGTGGTTGGCCAGCGGTCGCAGGGAGATTCCGTTTATCTCGAAGTTTATCACGACCGCCAAGAAGAAGCCCTTTTCCATATTTTACATCACCTTGTTTCCGGGCAACAGGCAACAACGACACCCTTGCGCAGCTGGTTACTGCACTGGCTAGGTGGTGTGTACTTACTGCCCCGGTTGCTCGGTTTGCCGCGACGACCGGCCATGGAGCCTGCTGCCGCTCATTTTTCCTGCCGGCTGCTGCCTGACCAGTACCGGCCGGTACAGCCGGGCCCTCCGCCGAAAGGCTGATTTTCTGTCCTTCTTTTGTTCCGTTGCTACCTACCGGTAGACATCAAGCTGCTTCGTCAGGCCAGGCTTCCGCATCGGTTGGGTCTGTGCCTGGCTATTCGTATCATGCTATCAAGCTTAGTTCCCAATGAAGAAATTAATTACATCAATAGTCGTCGGTCTGGCCGTTGTCGTTGCCGGCCATGCCCAGGCGCCGGCGGATACGGCGCTGCAAGCGGTGCCGCTGCGCGAAACCATTATTTCCGCCAACCGCGTCAGCCAGGCCCGCTCGGCCGTGGCCCAGCAGGTGATGGTCTTGTCCAGAGCGCAGATCGAACAGGTCAATGCCCAGACGACTGCCGATCTGCTCCAAAGTACGGGCGCGGTATTCCTGCAGAAAAGTCAGCAGGGTGGTGGCAGTCCGGTCATCCGCGGCTTCGAAGCCAGCCGGGTGCTGCTGGTCATCGACGGCGTGCGTATGAACAACGCCATTTACCGCTCCGGCCACCTGCAGAATATTATTACGACGGATAACGCTATGCTGGACCGGGTAGAGGTGCTGTTCGGCCCGGCTTCCACCGTGTATGGTACAGACGCCCTGGGTGGCGCCATCTGTTTTTACACCAAAAATCCGGTGCTGGCAACCGCCGGCATGGGTCTGAAAACGACCGGAAACGCTTTTTTTCGCTATGGCACCGTCAACCAGGAGAAGACCGGGCATGCCGACTTTAGCATTGGCGGAACCAGGTGGGGAGCGCTGACTTCCTGCACAGTCAGTGATTTCGGTGATTTGCGGATGGGCGAAAACAACGGGTTCGGGCCTTTTTTTGGTAAAAGGAATTTTTATGCGGCGCGTATCGACGGTCAGGATTCTCTGGTAGTCAACCCCGATCCGTACGTGCAGAAGTTCAGTGGTTACCGGCAAACGGACCTGCTGGAAAAACTGGTGTATCGCCCGAATGACAACAGCAGCCATACCCTGAACATCCAGTGGAGCAACTCGACGAATATTCCCCGCTACGACCGCCTGACCGATCCCGGCAGCGATGGAGGGCTGAATTCTGCCGAATGGTACTACGGTCCGCAAAAGCGCCTGTTCACCGCCTATACTTTTGCGCTGGCGCAAAGTGGCTGGTTCAACGGGGGCGTCCGGGCGACGGCCAGTTACCAGGACGTGGAGGAAAGCCGCCATGCGCGGAGTTTCGGCAAGAGCAGGTTGACCAGCCGGAACGAACGGATTCAGGTGACCGGCCTGACGGTGAATGCGCAGCGGAACTTGGGTATGCAATCCGTCAGCGTCGGTGTGGACGGCCAGTATAATGACGTGCAGTCGACGGCCTTCGCCACCAACATCAATACCGGGGCCGTCTCCGCGGCCAGTACGCGGTATCCGGACGGCGGCAGCAGCATGCACAGTGCGGCCATTTACGCTATCCACCGCTGGCAACACCGTCGCAGCACCGCCTGGTCCTTCAGCGAAGGACTGCGGCTTGGCTACTCCAGCCTGCGGGCCAGTTTTGTGGACACCAGTTTTTTCCATTTTCCATTTTCGGCCATCCGGCAAAACGCTCCCTTGGTCTCCGCCAACCTCAACGCCGTCTGGGCTGGCCAGGCCGGCTGGCGGGCCGCCATCAACGCATCCACCGGATTCCGGACCCCCAATGTGGACGATCTGGCCAAGGTATTCGACAGCCAGGCCGGCAATTTGCTCGTAGTGCCTAATCCGGGCCTTCAGCCCGAAAAGACGTATAATGCCGACGTGACGATTACCCGCTACATGACCGACCGGGTGCGCTGGGAAAACGTGGGGTGGGTAACCGCTTTTCGCGACGCTATTGTCACGGACCTCTTCCGGTTCAATGGCCAGGAATTCGTGGTCTACGAAGGCCAGCTGACCCGCGTGGCGGCCAGCCAGAACAAACGGACGGCCAACATGTGGGGTCTGCACACCAGCATTAATGCCGACGTGTATACCGACCTGGCCTTGTATGCCTCCATCGCGTATACGTATGGCCGCATCCTGGGCGCGGAGGGTGGTCCCCTCGATCATATTCCGCCGGTTTTTGGACGGGTAGGTTTTCGCTGGCATACCATACGGGCTACCGTAGAAGGTTTTGCGCTGTTCAACGGCCGGAAAGGGATCGGGCTGTATAACCTGGAAGGGGAGGACAATCAGCAATATGCACCTCCGGGAGGCATGCCGGGCTGGTTGACGCTGAATCTGCGGGGCGGCTACCGGTTCACGCGCTTCCTGCATGTACAGGCGGGCATCGAAAATATACTCGACACGCAGTACCGCGTTTTCGCGTCCGGCATCAACGGGCCGGGTCGAAATATATTCGTCACACTGCGTGTGGGTTTTTAACCACAATGTGAGGTCGCGGCTCCGCTTTCCGTAACCCCGGCTTCCGTCGGGCAGTGTGATTTAATCCGGAAAAAAAGGGTGGAAACAGTGACTTTGAACGGTCCCGCATCCGTTCGGGCATAAAAAAAGCGCGGTGCTCGTTTGCACCGCGCCGGTTTCCCGTATATAATCTCATGAAAAGTTTCGAATTGTGTATCAACAACCCCCGTCTGTTCCGCTGCGCCGTCGTTGTTCGTTATTGATGTTACAAAAGTGCGCCACCACCTTTTCTTTGTAAAGAACAAAAAAACGCATTTGTTGAATAAATTATTTTATTCCTAAAGATGATAAATGGGTAACAAATGCGGCCTTGCCGCGCAATATTCCTTCCAAGCCCCTTTTTAAAGCCTTTTTCGGTCTGCAAAGGGCCTTGTTTTGTTGAAACAATAATTTTGCGACAGATAATTTTTTTTAAAAAAAAGTAGAAAAATAATTTTTTTCCAGGTGCAATCCGGACAAAATATCCCCGATCGAAGGATTGCGGACCAGGCGGTAGTACCGAAATAATAGTTTTACCGCTCGTCTCCATCCGCCTGCTGCCGATTCTCACAACAATGTCGCATTTGAACGTTGACAAAACACTGGGTGGCCGGCTTGCGTTATTTCCGCTAATTTCGTCTCTTTCATTTCCCATTCAAGGTATACTTTCTACATCATGAGATTTTCAGTATCGCGCCTGGCGGCGCTTGTTGCGGTTAGTGCAGTTCTGTTTTTTCCCAAATTGCAGGCCCAGGATCCCAACCTGGCCAATCAATATTTCAGTGACGGCGAGTTTGAAAAAGCTGCTACGCTGTACAGCGAGCTGCTCGATAAGGATGAGCGCAACGAGTATTACCTGGCCCGCTACATGGATTGCCTGCTCAGCCTGGAGCAGTACGAGCAGGGGGAAAAGACGTTGAAAAAGCAATTGAAACGGAGTCCGGAAAATAATAACCTGTACGTGCTGTACGGGCAACTGTTCGAGCGGCAAAACAAGGACGCGGAATCGCTGGCCCAGTACCGCAAGGCCATTGATAAACTGACGCCGGATTTCGCAGCGGTCAACCGGCTGGCCAACAATTTCGTGGCGCGCTCCAAATATGACTTAGCCATCGAGACCTATGAGCGGGGGGCACAGATCATGAAGGATCCCAGCCGGTTCGCTTTCAACCTGGGGGAACTGTACCGGCGCAAGGGTGATTCGGCCAAAATGGTGACCTATTACCTGAACGCCCTGACCGAGGACTCGGATAAACTGCCCACTGTTCAGACCCTCCTGGCCCGCTACCTGGCCGCCGACGAATTCCCCGATCTGCAAAGCCAGCTGTATACCCGTATTCAGGAGAACGAAAACCCGGATCTGGTGGAATTGCTGGCCTGGTCCTTCGTACAACGCCACGACTTTAAAAGCGCTTTACGCCAATACAAGGCCCTCGATGCCCGGCTCGGTGAGAATGGCCAACGCGTCTTCAAGCTGGCCGGAGAAGCCGCCGAAGCCAAAGACTATGACACCGCCATTGCCGCCTACGACTACATTGCAGTGGAGAAAGGGGCGCTCAACCCGTTCTTTTTTGAAGCGAAACGCGAGGCGATGGATTGCCGCCGCCGCAAGCTGACGGATGGCCTGGTGCAGACTCCGGCGGAACTCCGCATACTGGAGACCGAGTATGAGGGTTTTATCGCTCAGTTTGGTAAAGGTCGCAATACCGCCGACATCATTCTCCAGCTGGCCGACCTGGAGGCGTATCACCTCAACAACATGCCCAAAGCCATCGGCCTGCTGGAGGACTTGAAAAACACGCCCGGCCTCGACCGGAATGTGCAGGCCCGCGTGAAGATCAATCTGGCGGACTGCTACCTGATGCACGGCGATATCTGGGAAAGCACACTGCTGTACAGCCAGGTGGATAAAGATTCCAAGGAAGAGCAGATCGGGCAGGAAGCCCGCTTCAAAAACGCCCGCCTTTCGTACTTCAACGGCGACTTCCAATGGGCGCAGGCACAGTTCAACGTGCTCAAGGCCTCCACATCCAAGCTGATCGCCAACGATGCGCTCGACCTCTCGGTATTCATCATGGATAACCTGAATCTGGATACCACGGCGGCAGCCATATCACTGTACTCGGGCGCGGAAATGCTGGTCTTCCAAAACCGTTTCGACGAGGCATTTCAAAAGCTGGATACCCTGCGCCGCCAGTTCCCCGAGCACTCCCTGCAGGACGATATTCTCTATCTGGAAGCGCAGATTTACGAGAAAAAGCGCGACTACCAGCAGGCGGCAAAACTCTACGAGCAGGTGGTCGAAAAATACAAAGACGAGATCCGCGCCGATAACGCGCTGTACGCCCTGGCCCACCTGTACGAGTTCAAAAACGTGGACCTTGTAAAAGCCAAAGACCTGTACGAGAAAATATTCACCGACTATTCCGGCAGCGTCTTCGCCGTGGAGGCCCG
>JBKJKS010000634.1:0-4780 GCA_046597295.1 Saprospiraceae bacterium | reverse complement strand
AACTCCACGAAACTGGGACTGAAATAAGCGTAGCCCCGGTTTTTCAGTTCGGCCGTGACCCGGATTTTCTCCGCATCGAAGGTGGCGCCATCCACCGGATCGCCCCGGCGCAGGCGGGTGTCTTCCGCGGTCAGCAGCAGGATCTGACGCACCAGGCTATCGCGGCTGTCAAAACGGACCGTGTCGATGGTATACAGCGGACCGAGGTCGACCCGGTAGCTGGTGACGACCTTGTAACGTCCGATGGAATCCGTTTTATAACTGCTTTCCGCCTCGAAATAGCCGCGCTGGCGCATCTGGTTTTTGAAATTCAGCGCGGTTTGTTTGGCCAGGCTTTCCTGATAGAGGGCCGGCGGTTCGGCCACCTTTTTCCTGATCCAGTCGTCGAACTTCTTGGTCCGGTTGATGGACCGATAGTGCCACCACAGTCGCCAGGGAGTCCGCAGCGTAATCAGCGGGCGACGGTTGGGTTTCAGCTTGTAATACGGTTCCAGGGCATAGGTCAGCTCCGAGCGCTTGTTATAGCCGAGCTTTTTCTCGCCTTTGATCTCCAGTTTGTTCCTGATCAGCAGGCGCTCCCCCTTTTCGGTATCCAGATGCTTCGTAACATTGCAGGCCATTTGCGCCAGGGCCAGCAGTAGGAACAGCAAAACCGGGTGACGAAGCATATGCGGAGCCGGGTGCGGCACCGCAGGAATGTCCTGTGATTGGTAAGAAGTATGCTTGAAAAACCCCATTTGACTGTTTTAGAAAACCCGGCAGCGACGCACCGGGTGGGCGTATTCGCCACTGTACATCTTCATTAGCCCGACTACCCCGTATGCTTTCCCACAACCAGCAAAAGTTAATCGCCGCCCTGCAGGTCAAGAAGTACCGGCAAAAGTATCGAAAGTTCGTGGTGGAGGGCGAGAAAATGGTGGGCGAGCTGCTCCGGCAAACCCGCCTGCCCGTTTCCGCACTTTTTGGCCTGGAACGCTGGGCGGAAGCACATGCTGCGCTGCTGGCGCCGTTTTTGGAAATATTTAACCCCGTCAGCGAGGGGGAACTAAAAAAAATATCCGGGCTCAGTACGCCGAATGGGGTACTGGCCCTCGCCGAATGGCCCGCCGTGCTCCCGGTCCTCGACCTGCCGCTGACCGAACGGTGCTTTTACCTGGACGGCATCCAGGACCCCGGCAACCTCGGGACCATTCTGCGGATCGCCGATTGGTTTGGACTGCCGGCCGTGTTTTGCTCACCCGATTGCGTCGATGCATTTTCCCCCAAAGTCGTGCAGGCCAGCATGGGGGCCATTTTTCGCATTCAAACGCAGGAAATCACGCTGTCGGATCTGGTGGCGCAGCTGCCCGGACTGCCGGTCATGGGCGCCGTACTGGGTGGCGACGATGTGTTCACCACTGCGTTGCCTGGCCACGGCCTGCTGGTCATTGGCAATGAAGGCCGCGGACTCAGCCCGGTCGCCGAACGATTGCTCACCCACCGACTGACCATTCCCCGTCCGCCCCGCGGCCGGGCCGAATCGCTGAACGCGGCGGTAGCGGCCGGCATACTCGCCGCGGCCTGGTGCGCGCCTGATCTCCGGTGAAACGTGACCATCTAAATTTACCGGCCGGCGAATCAATCGGTTCCAATCAGTTTGATCCGTTGCATCCGTTTGCCAATTCCGCTACGGACGGGGAAGAGGAGCAGCGGGCAACTTGTTGTTGCGCATGCTGTTTCACTCAAAAATCCTCGTTTCAGGCAGTGGCCCCTTGATCTTCGTCTTTCGGCCGCTGATTTCTGTCGAGCAAGCCCCCGGCCATCTTTCCGACAATCGCTATCTTCGCCGCATTCTTTTCAAAACATACCTTTCGCCGCCATCGAGCGGAAAACCGAAAATCTCAACTTTTCAAACGCACACACCATTATGAACATCCGCAAATTCCTTCCCCTCATCCTGCTCGGCCTGGGCGCCGTCCTGATCTTTTCCATGTGCGGCGCTTACAACGGCGCGGTGGGTAAAGAGGAAAACGTGAAAAAAGCCTGGTCGCAGGTGGAGAACCAGTACCAGCGCCGCGCCGATCTGATCCCCAACCTGGTGAACACGGTAAAGGGCTACGCCAACTTTGAACAACAGACCCTGACTGCGGTCATCGAGGCCCGCGCTTCGGCCACGCAGATGCGCGTCGACCCGGACAACCTCACGCCGGAAAAAATCCAGGAATTCGAACAGCGTCAGCAAGGCGTGTCGGGTGCACTGGGTCGCCTGCTGGTGGTGGCGGAAGCCTACCCCAATCTGAAAGCGAACGAGAACTTCCTGGATCTGCAAAAACAACTGGAAGGTACGGAAAACCGCATTTCGGTGGAACGCCGCAATTTCAATGAAGCCGTCAACGGTTACAATGCTTCCATCCGCCGCTTTCCGACCAATTTGCTGGTCGGTATGTTCGGTTTCACCGCCAAAGGCTATTTCCAGGGTGTACAGGGTTCGGACCGGGCGCCGGAAGTGAAGTTCTAAAACCCGCCGCCATGCTGTTTTCCAAAGATGAAGAAATACGCATTCTGGAGGCCATCCGGGCGGCGGAACAGGGCACGAGCGGCGAGATCCGCTTGTATGTCGAGGATTTCTGTCTGCGTGACCACCCGGTAGAACGCGCCGAAGAGCTCTTTCAGCTGCATGGCATGTACCATACGCAAGCCCGCAATGCCGTACTGATCTACCTGGCGGAGAAATCCCGGCACTTCGCCCTGTGGGGCGATACGGGCATCCACGAGCGGGTGGGTTTTCAGTTCTGGGAGGCCGAAAAACGGCTGTTGCGCGAACACCTGCTGCGCGACGAAGCGGCCGAAGGGGTCTGCCACATCGTCCAGCTCATCGGCGAACAGCTGCGCGCCAACTTTCCTTTCGAAGGACCACACAACGACAATGAACTACCCGATGAGATTATTTATGGTTGAGTTGTTCCGCCGGGTGACCCTTGGCCAATACCGGTTGGTGCTGCCCTTGCTCATTGGTCTGCTGGCCGCTGCCGTTCCGGCTTTCGGACAAACAGACGCGGGGCTTTTCCCACCCAAACCCGAACCGGCCGTGTACGTACACGACTATGCGGGCTGGTTGCCGGCCGGCGAAAAGGCGGCCCTGGAGCAGAAACTGCGCCAGTACTGGGATTCGACCTCCACGCAGATCGTGGTCATGATCCGCCCCGACATCGGCGACTATGACAAGGCGTCGTATGCCTTCGAACTGGGCAACCGCTGGGGCATCGGGCGCAAGGATAAGAACAACGGCGTGCTGATGCTCGTCAAATCCGAACCGCCGGAACGCGGTATTTTCATTGCTACCGGCTACGGCGCGGAGGGGGCGCTGCCCGACATTACCTCCGGACAAATCATCCGCAACACGATGGCGCCCTATTTCCGGCAGCAGCAGTACGCGGCGGGCATCAATGCGGGCGTGGATGATATTATCCGGGCACTGTCCGGCGAGTTCCAGGCCGAGCCGCAGCAGGGTGAAATGAGCGACGCCGAAGCGCTGGGCATCGTCGGCATGGCCTTCCTGATCTTTTTTCTGCTGATCGCCTTCGTCGTCTGGCGCGCCCGCAAGAGCGGCGGCTGGTACACCCATTCCGGCGGACCGGATGCGCGTTCGGCCCGCAGCGGCGGCTTAGGCGGCGGCTGGTGGATCGGCGGCGGCGGTTTTGGAGGCGGCGGAGGCGGCGGCTGGGGTGGCGGCGGAGGCGGTTTCGATGGCGGCAGTTTCGGCGGGGGAAGCTTTGGCGGGGGCGGCGCCGGGGGGGATTGGTGAAACGAAGGTTGGACGGATTTATCCGGATTTTTGCCAGGTTATAAGAAATTCAGTAGGTAGAGCCCCGCCAAGCTTTGAAAGCTTGGCGGGGCTTGTAACAGGATTGGGAAAAATGTTGCCTACACAGTTGGTGGCTGCCCTGAAGGTGCATCACAGATAACAACACATGAACGTGGTACGGAAAAAGTGCGTTTGTGCGGTGGGCGAAGCCCACGACGATTGACCACGCGAGGCACAGCCTACGCGCGAGTGGTGCCAGTACAGTGAAAGGAGCATTCAAAAAATATTTACCCGTGCCAAACTACGCTCGAAGGTAAACCCAAACGCCACCGTACACACCTTGCGGCATTCCTTCGCCACTCACCTGCTCGAAAAAGGCGTGGACCTTCGCTATATTCAGGAACTGCTCGGTCATGAAAGCACGAAAACTACGGAAATCTACACCTATATCACCAAAAAAGGCTGGGATCGAATCCAAAGTCCGATAGATAATTTGCTGATATAAACAATGTCCAAAGGAAATTTTGCGGCCTGAAAAATTTATTTCCGCAAAATAGTACACTATTTGCGTAGCGGCCTTTACCTTGCCTGCCGATTCTCAACCGCCAGCCAGGATGAAACATGTTCCATTGCTCCATTACACAAGGCCCTCGTTTGTTTTCCCAAAATGGGAGGCAAACGAGGGCCTTGCGCGTATAGCGGGCATACACGCATTGCGGGATAAGTGAATAAAATGGGGGGTAAAGCGCAATGCGGGATAAGTGCTGGATTGAGGGGGTAAGGCGCAATGCGGGAGTGTATAAGTTCGACGAGATTATAATAAATAAATATGACAAATGAATTATATGTCAAAAATATTAGAAACCTAATTGCCCAAAATGAATTGGACAAAGCAATTGGTCAACTCCAATCTCTTTTGGACAATAGTCCGAAATTGGATGAGGCTATTCTACAGTCCGCCCGCTTTAGCGACATCCGGCGACAAATCCGCTTGGG
>JBKJKS010000527.1:0-4465 GCA_046597295.1 Saprospiraceae bacterium | reverse complement strand
GCATCGGTTCCGTCACCAAGCAGTTTACCGCGGCGGCTATCCTGCAACTGGCGGAGCAGGGCAAATTGTCGCTGCAGAACGAACTGACCAAATTCCTCCCCGATTATCCCACGCAGGGCAAGCGCATTACCGTGGAGCACCTGCTGACGCATACCTCGGGGATCAAAAGTTACACGGGTATGGCCGAATGGGACGCCGCCGTGCAACGCAAGGACTTCACGCCGGGTGAACTGGTGGATTATTTCAAAAACCAGCCCATGGATTTTGAGCCGGGGGCGCAGTGGAAATACAACAATTCCGGCTATATCCTGCTCGGGGTCATTATTGAAAAGGTCTCGGGTCAGTCGTACGGCGAATACGTGGCCGAGCATTTTTTCAAGCCGCTGGGCATGCGGAATTCTTATTATGACGATGATGCGCCCATCATCCGGAACCGTGCCGCCGGATATTCGCAGGATGATGTGGCCGGTACCTATGCCAACGCCGCCTACCTGAGCATGACCCAGCCCTACGCCGCCGGCTCCCTGTTGTCTACGGTGGAAGACCTGTACATCTGGACCAAAGCGCTGCATAGCGGCAAAGTGCTGCAACCGGAATCGCTGAAAAAGGCCACGGCGCCCCACCTGCTGGCCAGCGGGAGCAACACGCACTACGGTTACGGCCTGTCGATGAATAACCTGCTGGGCAGCCCGACCGTCGAACACAGCGGCGGCATCCACGGTTTTTTAAGCGACCTGATTTACCTGCCCAAGGAGGACATTTGCGTAGCCATCCTTACGAATTGCGACTGCAATCCACCCGATGAAGTAGCCAATAAAATCGCCGCGCTGGCGGCGGGGAAGGAGTTGCAGCCCCAGCCGATCGCGGTGGAGGCCAAAATGCTGGAACAGTACATCGGCGTGTACGAAAACGACCAGCAGGAGCAGCGTTTCATCACGCTCGACGGAGGCGCACTGTATTCGCAGCGCAAAGGCAGCGGAAAAATAAAACTCATTCCCACCGCTCCAGACCAGTTCGCCTTCGAGGCCCGGCTGGCCCGGGCGACTTTTGTGCAGGAAAAAGGCAAGGTGGCAAAAGTGCGGGTGGATGACCGCACGGCGCCGGATAATATGTGGGTAAAAACCAACAAGCCCCTGCCCACGGCTGCACCGGAGCTGCAACTCACCGCCGCCCAGCTGGAAAAATTCGTCGGCGAATACCAGCTCAACCCCGGCTTCAACATCGCCGTGACCCGGGACGGCACCCAGTTGTTTTGCCAGGCCACCGGACAGGGCCGCTTCGAAGTATTTGCCAAATCGCCCACTCGTTTTTTCCTGAAAGTAGTGGATGCGGACATCGAGTTCTTCCCGAATGAAAAAGGCCTGGTCCCCAAAATGATCCTGTTCCAGGGGGGCCAGGAAATGCCGGGTACGCGGGTGAAATAGAGTTTAGGAGTTAGGAGTCAGGAGTTAGGAGACAGGAGACAGGAGACAGGAGTTGGTTGGTGGATGCTTTGAGGAACGGGTTATTGGAGGATAACTTAATTCTCTCTGGTGCGCGTTGCAGAGCTCGCCACGATTGCTACTTTTGTGGACTTGATTGCATGGAAGGTAAATGACCGTTTGATCAAGCCGAACGTAAAAGCGCTGCGAGCCATTCATAATTCATAATTCATAATTCCTCTTCACCCCCATGGCCCTTGTTCAACAAAATTTTCCAGCCTATTTGCGCAGCCTGCGCATCATTTTTTTCGCCCTGCTGCTGGGCCAGGGGCTGGTACTGGGCGTGCTGTATTTCGTGCGTTGGCAGGAAATGCCGGCGGCGTTGCCCATCCAAAAACCCTGGGGGAGCTGGCTTCTGCCGCTGATCACGCTGGGGTTTCCTGCACTCAGTCTTTCCGTGTTTCGCAAAAAGGTAGCGGTCGCCAGTGCCCTGCCCGATTTAAAAAGCAAGCTGATGGCTTACCAGACGGCGCTGCTGCTGCGCTGGGCACCCATAGAAGTGATGAATTTATTGGTTGCCGTATTCTACTTTATCTCCGGGCAGATGTTCTACTTCTACGCAGTAATCGTGTTTATGGCGGTATTTTTTACCCTGTGGCCGAATCGTGCGAATATTATTTCCAGGCTTGGCCTGAGCATCGAGGAGGAGCAGCTACTCGACGATCCCCACGCAGTGGTCTCGGAAATTTCGATGCGACCGGGCTAAAACGTACGGCGGACTTGCAGGTCCGCCGTCGTTCGTAAAAAATTAACGGACCCGGAAGTCCGTTGTACATTGGACGGACCTGGAGGTCTGTCGTACAAAACCTTGCCCGCTATGTCTATCCCTGCCCTACCCAATGCCCCGCCCCGCCGCAAAAATCCGGTGCGCCGCTTTTTCGTCGGCCTGCTGCTGGGCGTGGGCATATTGATCGCCCTGCTGGTGGGCGCTGCGGTTTTTTTCGACGGGCAAATCACCCAGCAGGTGGTGCGCGAGATGAATAAAAACCTGAAGAACGACCTGCTGGTGGGCGAGGCCAGCCTGTCGCTCTTATCGGGTTTTCCCAACGCCTCGGTGAATTTGCGCAACGTGCGCCTGAAAGACGCGATGGGCGGCTACCTCCTGGCCGCCGAGGAAATTGCCTTTCGTTTCAACCTGGCCAGCCTCTTTGGCGACCAGATCAAGGTGCACAGCGTGCGGATGCGCAACGGCGCGGTGCGCATGGTCATTAACCTGAAAGGCCAGTCCAATACCGACATTTTCAAAGCAAGCAAAAAGTCGGAACCCGCCACCGAAAGCGACCTGCAACTGGCCCTGGAAAGTGCGGAGTTGCAGCACGTTTCGTTTGCGTACGACAACAAGAAAACCAAGCAAATCGTGGAGTTCATGGTCGAGCAGGCCGGCCTGGGCGGCAATTTTTCCGCCCGCCAGTTCAACCTCAGCAGCCAGGCGGCGCTGAAGATCGCCCGGGTGGAATCCGACGGCAGCCGCTACCTGTCCGGTGCGGATCTGCTGTATGATGCCGTGCTGGCCGTCGACCTGCAGAAAGGGGTGTACGACCTCCAGCGGGTGGAAGTGCAGCTGGGCAAGAACACCTTTTCCATGGACGGCATCGCCGTGACGAAGCCCGATTTCACCGATCTGAACCTCAAACTGGTGAGCCAGGAGGGTGATATTTCCATGCTGGCCAATCTGTTGCCCGGCGCCTACCGCAGCTATTTCAACGACTTTCAAAGCACGGGTACCTACATCTGCACCGGTCTGGTGAAAGGCCGCGTCAGTAAGACCGAAACGCCGCTGGTCAGTTTCGAGGTGGCCCTGCGGGACGGCAAAGTCAGCTCCGAAAAACTACAGAGTCCCCTGCGCAACGTGTCATTCAAGGCCCGGTACAATGCCCGGCCCGACGGCTCCGGCGATTTCGAAGTGGCCGATTTTAAAGGCGATTTCGGCGGCCAGCCCTTGGTCCTGAGTCTGAAAATCACCAATTTGAGCGATCCGGTGGTGGATTTTCGCGGCAATGGCGCGCTGCCCCTGGCCGCCGCCTACGGCCTGCTGGACAATGAGGCAATCACCAATGGCGATGGCCTGCTTCGCCTGCGCTCGCTGACGGTGCAGGGCCGCTATGCCGACATGACCAGTATGCGCCGGATCGCCAACGTGAACGCTTCGGGCGAGCTGCAATTCGAGCGGGCAGCCCTCACCTACAACCAGGTGCCGGTGATGGTGGAGACCGGTTTTCTACGGCTGCAGGACAACGTCTTTCGTGCCGACAGCCTGCGCCTGCGAGCCGGCCAGAGCGACTTCGCCCTGGACGGCAGCGCCAAAAACCTGCTGCCCGTGCTGTTTGCCGACTCGTTGAACACCCGCGACGCTTTCCTCGAATTTGCCGCCCGCATGCAGAGCCAAAACCTGGACGTGGACGAACTCCTCGGCATGTTCACCGTGCAGGAGACGGCCTCGGAAGCCGGCGGACAGCAGGCGCTGGATTCGCTGCATATCGAAAAAAATGCGGAACGCAAGCAGAACACCGACAAACTGCGGGGCACTTTTGAAACGGCGATCGCTCAGTTCAAATATGGGAAAATAGTGGGGCGCAACTTCGGCG
Source organism: Saprospiraceae bacterium (assembly GCA_046597295.1). Classification (GTDB taxonomy): domain Bacteria; phylum Bacteroidota; class Bacteroidia; order Chitinophagales; family Saprospiraceae; genus M3007. The sequence continues at coordinate 399 of JBKJKS010000527.1, read as the reverse complement.
GAAAATTCGCTTTCGATCACAATGAACTGATCCTGAGTGGTCATACCGAGGCTATGAACGGACGATTGCAACTGGACGGCAACGCGTACTTCGAACAAAAGCCGTCGCTGAAAATGTACATCACCGCCGATCACCTTGATCTGCAAACTATGATGGCGCAGTGCGAAAACTTTGGTCAGGAAGTTATTACTGACCAGAACCTGCGCGGCCGGCTGACCGGACGTATGGTGCTGTGGGCCTACTGGAATGATAAAGGCGAGTTTGATATGAACCGCCTGCACGCCTTTGCCGATCTGCAGGGCAGTGACGGCGAAATGGTGGGCCTGAAAATGCTGGAAGACTTCAGCACGTTCGTACACCTTGAGGACCTGCGCCGGGTCAAGTTTACGAATATGCAGA
>JBKJKS010000317.1:0-8914 GCA_046597295.1 Saprospiraceae bacterium | reverse complement strand
GACCGTCACCGTGCCGCTCAGGCGAAAAGTACTCCCGTCCAGGCGTTCTAGCTCTGTCCAGAACAGGTATACGCCGGGCGACACCGCCTGGCCGCGCCATTGACCGTCCCAACCCGCCTCCGGCTTGTTGGGCGGCAGGTCCAGGGCATCGAAGAGCAGTTCTCCCCAACGGTCGGCGATGGACAAACGGCGTAGCCGCACGACGCCGGCATCGGTGCTCAGGTAGAAGCGGTTGTTAGGCTCCGCTGCAGCCGGTTGGAACACATTCGGGGCGTACACCCGGTCTTGCCGGACGACGGAGATATGCACGTCGTCACGGAGCAGGCAGCCACTGGAATCAGTGGCGGTCAGTTGATAACTGATGGAAGCGCCCGGCTGGACGCAAGCGGAAGTACAGGCCGGATCTGCGCAGGGTGGGGCAGGCAACCAGGCCAGATCAAGCGGGATGAAATTCAATACCGGTTGCAGGCAGACGGTATCACCGCTGCCAATTTGCCGGTCCGGACCCAGGCTCAGTTGTAAATCATTAAAAGTCAGCGCAATACTGACCAATGAATCGCAGCCATTGACCGTGGCATTGGGCAGCAATTCGGTCCCGGCAGGGTGGTCCCGGTCGTAACGCAGCCCGTTAACGAGGCGAAAATCGCCTGGACAGAGCGTCAAGGCCAGCGTATCCATGGACGGTTGGAGCACCCGCAGGTTTATTTCGATGATGCTGTCGCAACCATTGGCAGCACCGCCTTCGATGGTTTCTTCTCCCAGAAAGAAACCGGCATGGTAGGCTTCCCCATTTACCCACAGCGTATCGCCGGCGCAGAGGTCCTGCGCCAGGATGATCCTGGTCGGTTCCCGGAACACCAGATCGACATGGATCAGGCTATCGCTGCCATCGGCCGCAGCACCGGGCAGCAGTACCGTACCGGTCGGATTCGTTTGATCAAAAAATTGATTGACGACCAGTAAACTTTGGTTGGAACAGAAAGTATCGCGCAGGTAATAGTGCACGGTCATCGTGTCGGGCGGATCGGCAAAAACAAAGCAGGTCCAGCAGCAGGCCAGCAGCGCAAGCAGGCCACGTATCCGATTTTGGGAGTTCAGCATGATCGGCGTTTGATTGACAAATACAAGGTTTAAAACTTGGCAAACACCCGAAAGCGGATTAAAAATGCAAAAGCCACAGTATCGAAAAATGCACCGATACTGTGGCTTTTAGCGAATAATATGCTTAATTCTTCTGCAAACCAATGACCTGTTCCAGGCGCTGCAGGCGGGCCTCCAGCGATTCGGTCTTGCTGCGCAGGGCTTCATTTTCCTTTTTCAGGACCTCGATCTGGACCTGCTGCTCCTGAATGGACTTCACGGCGAGCACACCGAATCCGGCGTAGTTCACGGCCAGGTAACCGCCCTTTCCATCACGGACCGGATTGCGGGTCACCAGTTCCGGAAACAAGGCTTGTACATCCTGGGCAATAAAGCCCATCGAACGCGGAGCAGTCTCTTTTTCCGCCTTGTAGCGGTACGTAGCCGGCTGGAGCTGCAGCACTTTGCTCAATACGCCATTGGCCATCCCCACCACTTCTTTTTTCAAATCCCGGTCGGAAGGTACATACATACCGTTGATGGCAAAAGTACCGGCCGGCACGCCGGGCAGCTGATCGTTGTACAGCACCAGGCTGCCGTCAGTGCTGCTGACCCAGAATTCCCAATTGTGGCTGTTGGTCGTGTTTTCCAGCACCAGGCCGTTGGTGGTGTGGAACACCTTGAGCCGCGACGGTCCATTGTTCACACCGCCAATACCCACGCTGCCGTTACCTTTGACGGATAAGAAACGCTGACCGGTGGTGGAGGGTGTAGAATAGTCAAGACCGAATTCGCCGGCCACACCGCCGCCTTTGCCGGATAAGGACCACGTGCCGGCTGCGGAATTTTTCAGGCCGATCCGTGCAAAATCACTGCCGGTTTGTTCCACCATCAATTGTGGTGCGGTCTGATTGGATTGAAAATGCACCTGACCGTCTACGTCCAGTTGAACGGTAGGATCACTCCTGTTAATGCCCACAAAGCCGTCATTCGTAATCAGTGCCGGACCCGCTGCCGAAGTAAAGTACCCGCCTGGTCCATCTCCTTTCGATTCTGCCCACACGGCCGGTTCGGAAGAGCCGGCGCCGCCAACCGTGAAGCGGGCCGCGATATCGCTGGCACTCGTCACCTGGAGTCTGCCGCTGCTGGAGGTGCTGGATCCGATCACTACATCGCCGGTATTTTTATTGAACAGGTCATTGTTATCCAGCTTCCAGTGCTCGTTCAATGAGTTGGATATTAAAGTAGTAAAATCAACCGTATTCGAGCCAGAGATCGTGAGCTCGGCACCATTCAGGCTGAGTTCCTGTATTTCGTTGGTTACGCTCAGATCGCCGGTATTTTTGATCGTCAGATTGGGTGCCGTTCCGCTGATCATAATGCCGGCGCCGGCGGTGTAGGTGGGGCTGACCGGCAGGGTGACGGTTCCTCCGGCATTAGACAGCGTGAGGTTGTTACCGGCCAAACTGATCGTTTGGAGTTCATTGGTGTTGCTGACGTCGCCGGTGTTGTTGATGTCCAGATTCGGGGCCGAACCAGTGATGGAAATGGCCGTTCCGGCGCTGTAGTTATTGCCGCCGCCGGCTGGAAGCGTAACGGAACCACCGCCGCCAGAGAGGCTTAACTGATTGCCCGCCAGGGAAATAGTCTGTAATTCATTGGTCGGGCTGGCATCGGCATCGCCGGTGTTGTTAATGGTGAGGTTGGGTGCGGTTCCGGTGATGCTGATCCCGGAGCCGGCAGCGTAATTACTGCCACCACCACCGGTGCCCACCAGATCATCGGCGGGCGTCCAGTCGTTACCGTCCCATTTCAGCACCTGGCCGGTATTGGCGCCTTGTTTGGCCAGGTTGACCGGGCTGGCTGCTGTCCCGTTTCCGGTCAGGGCATCTCCTACTACCGTGGTTTGCGTCCCCCAATTATCACCGCCGTCATTGGCGGGTACCCAGGCGTTGGCAGTATTGCTCCATTTCAGGACCTGGCCGTTACTTGCACCTTGTTTGGCGAGGTTGAGCGGAGCGGCGGCCGTACCATCACCGGTCAGGGCAGCGCCGGTCACGGCGGTCTGGGTGCCCCAGTTATCCCCGGAACCGGTACCGCTTTCATTGGCGGGTACCCAGGCGGTGCCGTTCCATTTCAGTACCTGGCCCGTTGTCGCGCCTTGTTTGGCAATGTTGAGCGGGTTGGCGGCCGTACCGTCGCCGGTCAGGGCAGCGCCGGTCACCGCAATCTGGTTCCCCCAGTTGTCGCCGGTGCCACCACCGCTTTCATTGGCCGGCGCCCAGGCCATGCCGTTGAATTTCAGCACCTGGCCGGTCGCCGCGCCCATGTTATTGATTTTTGCTGCGGTGACCGCGCCATTGATAATGGCATTGGTGGTCACGGAGTTGGCGGCCAGCTTAGTGCTGGTCACGGCACCGGTCTTGATCAGCAGATTGTCGAACGTGCCAGTGATGTCGCCGTTGGCCTGGTCGGTCGTCAACAGATCATCGCTGGCATCGGTATCGCCGGTATTGATCACGATGAAGGTGGTGCCGGAGGGGGTCACGTCTATGCCGGTACCGGGCAGTACGTTGAAGGAACCGCCCTGATCGCTGGCCGGGGCCCAGGTGGACCCGTTCCATTTCAGCACCTGGCCGTTTGCCGCGCCCATATCATCTATTTTCGGACCGGTGATGGCGCTGTTGGCGACGTTCGCCGTTTCTACAGCATTATTGGCCAGTTCGGTGCTGCCGACCACGTCGGCCTTCAGTTGCAGGTTGGAGAAGGTACCGCTCACGTCGCCGTTGGCCGGGGAGCTGGCCGTGAGGTCGTCATTGGCATTGGTATCGCCGGTGTTGGTGATGGTCAGGTTGGGCGCAGTACCAGTGATGGTGACCCCCGCACCGGCCGTCAGGTTCAGGGAACCGCCCTGGTCGGCAGCCGGTGCCCAGGCCGTACCGTTCCATTTGATAACCTGTCCGTTCGTAGCGCCCATATCGTCCAGCTTGGCAGCTGTGATGGCGCTATTGAGGATTTTTGCAGTGGTCACCGCATTGGCGGCAATTTCGGAAGAGCCAACCGCATTATCAGCCAGCTCACTGGTAGTCACTGCATTATCGGCAATTTCCGGGCTGCCGACGGCATTGGGTTTGATCTGCAGATCGCTGTAACTGCCCGTTACATCGCCGCCAAACGGCGTGGTCAGGTTGACGTCATCACTGGCGTTCACGTCGCCGGTGTTGGTGACCGTGAAGTTGTTGAAACTATTTTTCTGGACGCTGATGCCGGCGGCCCCGTTCAGGGCGACTTCTCCCGGCTGCACCGTGGAGGCAAAAATGTTGGTGATGCGCCCCTGGGCATCTACGGTAAAGACCGGAATTTGGGTAGCACTGCCGTAGGTGCCCGCCGTTGCCCCCGTATTGGCCAGACTAATGGTGCCGGCCGTGCTGATCGGGCCGCCGGTGAGACCGGTCCCCGTGTTGATCTGGGTGACCGTTCCGCCATTGGTGCCCGTCGAATTGAGATCGTCCGCCGGCGACCATTTGCTGCCGTCCCATTTGAGCACCTGGCCCGATTGTGCGTTTTGCTGGGCAATAATCAGTGGATTGCCACCGGTACCGTTCCCACCCAAAGTCGGGTTGGTTTGCACGGTTTGGGTACCCCAGTTATCACTGCCACCCGGGCCACTGGTACCAGAACTCTGCGCATATAAAGCGTAAGGTACGCTCATCAGTTGTGACGAACCCAATTCATCAAACATGCCGGGAGCGGTTTCCACGGAAACGGTCAGGTACTTGGCGCCCCCGCCCCAGTTGATCGAGGCAAAATCGCCCGACAACGGCGTACCGCCTTGTCCGATGACCAGATTCACCAGGCCATACTGGTTGGTGGAAACCACCTGCTTTTCCGTGTAAGCCGCCGGGCCGTTGGGCGCGCCGCTCCGGATGACAAAGACCAGGGTGACCGTCTGATTGGCCAAAGCGGCGCCACTGCTGTTGCGGACGAGGCTTTGATAATTAAAACCCTGCGGCGTGAATTGGGCAAATACCGAGCCCGATAAACACAAAGCCAGGCATAGCAATAGAAAACGATTCTTCATGGAAATACAGTTTTGGAACTAATTGAGTCAGGGAAGGTCAACCGAAAGAAACTCGGTGATTACAGCCGGATGAAGCGAATGGTCGCCGTCGCCTGCGTCGCCGGATCGCGCAGTTGCAGGAAATAGAGACCCGCCTGCCATGCGCCGCAGTCGAGCAGCGAACCGGCGGGCGTGTTGAGCGGCGTGTTGGCGACCACCAGGCGCCCCAGCACGTCGAAAACGGAGGCTTCCAGCCGGCCGTTCTGGCCGGCGCTATACTCGATGTACAGCACATCAGCGGTCGGGTTGGGAAATACCTCGATGCTCCAGGCAGCCAGGTCCAGATCGCTGGTCGCTACCGGTACGCAAAGATCGGGCTGATGGAAACCCTGGGTCAGGTCCGTACCGTCCCCTTTTAAAGTAAGGATGAATGGTTCGCCAACGGTGTAAGCATAGTACAGGCCGGATTCAATGGCGGATCCGCCAGCTGCACCCAGGACCTGATTGCAGATTTCGATGTTCTGGGCACGCATGAAGGTGGGTAATACGCACCCCACCAGTGCGAGCAGTAGAAATCGGTTCATGGCAGATATTTGGATTGAAATAATAGCAAAGAAACTAAATTTACGACAATACAGGGTCCCTAAACCGGCCTTCTTGTCGCCATTCAGCCATTTTACCTACCGCATTTATCCAAAACTATGCCACAGGCTCAAGCACGCTGACTGGCCAGGTCCAGCTGCGGACGGCCATTGGACCCGGAAGTTTCCTGTTTTAGAAAAGCACCCAGCGCCTCGCCCAGTTGTTGGGTTTCGATCAGAAATCCGTCATGCCCATAATCCGAATCGATTTCTTGATACTGTGCGCCGGGAATATGCTGTGCCAGATATTGTTGCTCCGGCGGTGGAAATAACACGTCGCTGCTGATACCGACGACCAGCGTACGCGCCTGGATCATGGCCAGGGTTTCTTCCAGCCCCAGCCGGCCACGCCCGATATGATGCGTATCCATGGCCTGCGACAGGCGGTAATAGGAGAAAGCGTTGAAACGCCGGGACAGTTTCTCCCCCTGGTACTGCTGATAGGTACTGGCCCGGTACTGATCCAGCACGGGTTCGGAATCGGTCTGAAATTGTCCGTAGGTGCCGTAATTGCGGTACGAAAGCAGCGCGGTGGCCCGGGCGGCCCGCATGCCGGCATCGCCCGCCTGCGGATGGGCCTGCCGCCAGGAAGCATCGGCTTCGATGGCCATGCGCTGGGCTTCGTTAAAGGCGATGCCCCAGGCGGAATGTCGGGCATTGGTGGCGATCAGGGCCAAGTGCCGGATGATGGTGGGCTGCTGGATGGCCCATTCCAGGGCCTGTTGTCCGCCCAGCGAGCCGCCTAACAGTAAGTAAATTTCCTGGATACCCAGGTGCCGGCGCAGGGCCTCGTGGGCCGTCACCATATCGCGGATGGTGATGCGGGGATAGGCATGGTAATAGGGCTGGCCAGTGACCGGGTTTTTGCTCAGCGGTCCCGTCGTGCCATAGCAGGATGCCAGGACGTTGGCGCAGACGATGAAGTAGTCCTGCGGATTGAAATCATCGGCCGGTCCGAACAAACCCGCCCACCAGTCGAAAACATCGGAGTTGGCAGTCAGCGCATGGCAAACCCAAACGACGGGTTTGCCCGGGTCGCCATAAGTATGGTAGGCTACAGTGGGTTCGGTCAGGTAGTCGCCATTTTCCAGGGAAAGACCGGAGTAGATCGTAAAGGATTGTGCAGACACAGGAGATGAATTGAGACGGATGTATAAAGGTAGATGCAGAAGAAATGAAGCGCCATGCCGGGCCTGGCGCTTCATTTTTCTGTATCGTGCTGGGGCTTACCGCTCAGACGCCTGCGGACGCTGCGACCGCACCGACCTCGATCTTGTCGAGCGCCTGTTCGAAATCGGCAATCAGGTCGCTGATGTGCTCGATGCCCGCCGAAATACGAAGTTGGGTGGGCACTACACCGGCAGCACGCTGCTCGTCCTCATTGAGTTGTTGATGCGTAGTGGCGGAGGGCTGGATGATAAGCGTTTTGGCATCGCCGACGTTGGCCAGGTGGCTCACCAGCTGGAGATTCTCAATGACGGCCGTGGCGTTTTCCTTGGATCCTTTGACCACAATACTAAGCACCCCACCATAACCGTGCTGCAGGTATTTATCGGCCAGCGCCTTGTACGGGCTGGAAGCCAGGCCGGGATAATTCACCCATTCTATTTTCGGGTGTTTTTCAAAATATTCGGCTAAGGCCAGGGCATTGTCTACCGTGCGCTGGACCCGCAGGGAGAGGGTTTCCAAGCCTTGTAGCAACAGGAAAGAGTTGAACGGACTGAGGGCGGAACCAAAATCGCGCAGACCTTCCACCCGGGCGCGAATGATAAAGGCGATGTTGCCGAACGGACCGTTGGAGCCGAACACTTCCCAGAAGTTCAGGCCGTGGTACCCTTCGCTGGGTTCACTGAATTGTGGGTATTTACCATTACCCCAATTGAAATTGCCACCGTCCACGACGACGCCGCCGATGCTGGTGCCGTGGCCGCCAATCCATTTGGTGGCCGATTCCACCACCACATGGGCCCCATGTTCGAGCGGCCGGAACAGGTAGCCGCCGGCGCCAAAAGTATTATCGACAATAAGCGGAAGATCGTGTTTTTTTGCCAGCGCCGCGAAACGCTCGAAATCGGGAATATTGAAACCGGGATTGCCGATGGTTTCCAGGTAGATTGCCTTGGTTTTTGCATCGATCAGGGCTTCGAAACTTTCCGGCTTGTCGCCGTCGGCAAAGCGTGCTTCCACCCCCAGTCGTTTAAAAGCAACTTTAAACTGGTTATAGGTACCGCCGTAGAGGGAAGAGCTGGTCACGAAATTATCCCCGGTTTGCAGAATGTTGTTCAGGGCAATGAACTGTGCCGCCTGGCCCGAACCGACGGCCAGGGCCGCCACGCCGCCTTCCAGTGCCGCCATCCGCTTTTCGAAGACGTCGGTCGTAGGGTTCATGATCCGGGTATAGATGTTACCGAACTCTTTAAGAGCGAACAGGTTAGCGCCATGCTCGGCACTGTTGAAGACGTAGGATGTCGTCTGGTAGATCGGCACCGCCCGGCTGTTGGTGGTGGGGTCGGGTTGCTGTCCGGCGTGGAGTTGGAGGGTGTCGAAATGCAAAGGTTGAGTGGCCATGATCAAATTGTGGATGGTAAAGCGTGAACGGAGGAGGTGGAAATAAAAAAAGACCTTCCAGGCACGGAGCCTGAAAGGTCTTTTCGTAAAAACGGAATGATATGGTATCAATCGGTATGATTACGCAGAACCCTTTGCAGCGCACCGGCGGGCGGAACGAGACAACAGCGCATGCACATCATCATTGGGTAGATGACCGGGCCGGCGATTCTATTTGCGTAATTCATTTTCACAGGGCAAAGAACCGGAAAGTCCGGCCAGAATATCAAGCGGAACTTTGTTAAAAAATTATTAAGATTTTAATCGTGTTGACGAATGGGCAACCCTTCGGATTCCCAGGCCTGCAGGCCTCCCTGGACCGTAGCCACCCGATCATAGCCATTGTTAATCAAAAACTCGGCGGCCTGCTTGCTTTTGATGCCGATACGCGAGACAAACACCACCTGCCGGTTGGTGGGCAGCTCACCCATTCGCTGATCCAGTTGGCTGAAAGGCAGCGCGATCAATCGTTTCAGGTCAGCAGCTTTCGCAGCTACATCTTCCGATTCACGGACATCCACGACCA
>JBKJKS010000327.1:0-4462 GCA_046597295.1 Saprospiraceae bacterium | reverse complement strand
CTCTGGGAAAGCCGGCTTCCGCCAACAGCCGGGCCGCGCGGGCCGGATCGTAGCCATAGCCCGGTACTGCCTGCGGATCGGAGGAAGGGAGCCCGCGGGGAACGAAACCGGAATTGGCAGGCTGGCCCACGCCGTTGCGCAGAGTACGCAACAGCTGCTGGCGATCGAAGCCCCAGTTCAGCGCCTGCCGGACGCGGCGCAGTTGCAGCGGCGATTTTCCCGCCGAATCGAGCCGGATGCCGAGGTACTCCGAGTTGAGATAGGGGTTTTTCAGGAAGTAAAAATCCGCTGCGAGCGCCGGCTGCAAATGGCCGTCGGGTGTGAGCAGTTCGTTGATAAAGGAACTTTCCAGGCCGAACAGGTAGTCCAACTGGCCTTTACGGAATTCCAGGAAAGCGGTCTTGCGGTCCCCAATGAAGGTCGTCTTCACCGCATCCAGATAGGGCAGCTGTTGATCCTGGCTGTCGCGCTCGAAGTAGCGGGGATTTTTGACCACTACCAGCGCCTGGTTTTCCGCCCATATTTTGAAGCGGAAGGGGCCGGTGCCCACCGGATGGCGCCGGAAATCACGTCCGTAGCGCTCGCAGGCTTCCCGCGGTACGATACTGGCGTACTGCATGGTCAGGATCTGCAGCATCGGCTGAAAAGGCGTGTGCAGGCGGAGCAGGAAGACCGAATCGCTTTCGGCGACAAACCCGGAATCGGAGGCGACCCGATCCTTAAAAATCCAGCTGCCCGGCTTGGGCCAGGCCGGATCGAGCAAACGCTGGAAGCTGTAGACCACGTCGGCAGCGGTCACGCGCCGGCCCTGCCCACCGGCAAAGGCTGCATCGTCGTGAAAATACACGTCGTCGCGCAGCACGAAACGGTAAGTCCTGGCGTCGGCCGAAACGGTCCAGCGGCGGGCAATGCAGGGTTGCACGTGCAGGCTGTCGTCCAGCTGCACCAGGCCGTTGAACAGGCCATCCACCGCCCAGATGTTGTTCTGGGTCCGCGCGAAGGCCGGGTCCAGCGACGTAATGGGATTGTGCTGGTTGTAGCGAAACGAGGTACGATCGTCCCGGGCCGGTCGGTCCTGACCGCAGGCCAAGCCAAACAACGCGCAACCGAGTGCTAACCGAATGAAAGCGTACATAGCGTCTGATTTTCAGGCCCAAAGTCTGACAAATTTCCATGCTTTCGAGCGACGGACTTCCAGGTCCGTCGTACAAAAAGAGGCCAACCAAGCCTTACGCCCGATTGACCTCCGTACATATTACAAATGTTCAAAAACCATGGGTATTACTCCGCTTTGACAAACTTCTCCGTGGCCAGGCGCTGACCATCCTGGACCAGGGTCAGGAAGTACAGGCCAAAGCCCAGCGTAGAAACATCCAGTTGAATATCGTCCGCCGTCCAGATACGGCGCAGGACCAGTTGGCCGGTTGCGCTGGTCACCAGCAATTCCGTACCCGGCCCAATGGGCTGCCCGGCATTCAGTTGCAGTACTGCATTCGCCGGATTGGGGTAGAGTACCAAAGGCATGACTTCCGACAACGTAATAGGCGACAAGGTCTTGGCCAGTTTCGTATTCACCGTGCCCTGATTGCCAATCGTCACCAGGGATTTCGGCGGCGAGTAATCGGAACAATTGGCTTTCACCCGCCAGAAGTAGGCGGTACCGGTTGCGAAGCCGGTTACGTTTGCACTGGTACCGTTAACGGTGCCCAGCGTAAAATAGGTGGTAGCCGTTGCCAGGCGTAGTTGTATGGTATAGCTCGTGGCGCCGCTCACCGCTGACCAACCTAGCCGGGCCGAGGTGGAGGTAATGTTGCTGTTGGTCAGGTTGATCGGGGCACTACAGGTAGTACCGCTACCGCCACCGCCGCTGCTGCCGGTGGTCGTAAAGTTCACCGTGGCCGAATACCCCCCCGAGCAGTTGGCCTTGACCTGCCAGTTATAGGCCTGCCCGGCGGTCAGACCGGCCAGATTAAAGCTCAGGGCATACGTGTTGCCGGCCAACGTCCAGGTACTGGCCGAGTTAAGTTTATACTGCACGGAGTATTGCGTGGCCCCGGTCACCGTGGCCCAGGCCAGCACGGCCGACGTATTCGTAATACCGGTTGTGCTGAGCGAAATCGGCGCATTACAACTGGTACCACCGCCACCGCTGGTCGTCGTGGTCGTGAAATCGGAGGTTGCCGAATAGCCGGAGCAATCCGTCTTGACCTGCCAGTTATAGACCGTGTTGTTGATCAATCCGCTGAGGTTGTAGCTGGGACTGACCGAGGTACCGGCGGTGAGCCAGGTGCTGGAACTGCTGGCTTTGTACTGAATGGTGTACTGGGTAGCCCCGGTGACCGCCCCCCAGGAAAGCGTAGCCGAGGTACCGGTTATGCTGATGGCAGCGAGGCTGACCGGCACGGTTCCACTAGCCGACAAGCAACTGGCATTGAGCACTTTATCGCGGATACGGTTGCCGGGCTGGACGCCAAAACCGTTGTTAAAATTGATTCCCGTGCCGTTCAGGTGGCAGTAACTCATGATCGTGCCGCCCCCCACCGGGGCAGGTCCGGCGCCGCAGCTTCCCTCCGGGCTGTAGCAATTGTCCAGGGCGCCGCCGGTCCAGTTGCAGGAGTGCGTATGCCAGGCCCCGAGGTTGTGGCCGAGTTCGTGGGTCATCACTTCCACCGTCCACGAGTAGGTCGGCACATTCTGAAAAGTGGTGTTGATGGCGCTCACCCCGAAAGCATAACTTTTGCTGCAAATCACGTCTACGTAGGCGATGCCGCCCCCCAGGCTGCGCGAGGTGACGAAGTGCGCCAGGTTGCCGGTGAAGTTGGTCCCCCGGGTGCTTTGGAAAGCATTCAGCACGGAACTGGTACTGGTCATCGCGGCGTAGGGATCAGAGGTGGTCCAGACATAAATCTGGGAAATGGCAACCCCCACGTTTTCGTTCGCATACAAGGCCGATATCTGGTTGAACAGGCCGGTCATATAGCTGGTCACGTTGGACACACTAGCACCTTTGTCCTGGTACAATTTGTAGTCGCATTCGAGGTAAATGCCGACGGTCTTGCAACCGATACCCCGGTCACCCACCTCTTCTTCGGCCGTTTCGGGAGCGGTCAGCTCATCGGCGGTCAGGCAATTGAAGGGGTTGGCAGCCTGCAGATCAGCCGTCCGGTAGAGGATGTAGCGATCCGTGCCGTCCTCCATTTTGCCAACCTGATAATTGCCGTTTTCGTCGGCGATCATGGCCATTAGCCCATCGGGATACACGCTGACCGCAGCGACGGAGGCCGGATGTCCGCGTACTACGCCGCGATAGTGAACCCCTGCTGTGTAATCCACGTTGTGCTGGGGCTCACTGCCCAGGGTACCGACGCTGAAATCCGGCAGGAGAATATCGACTTGGACGAGTTCAAGTTCAAAGTTGTCGCCATGATCGTTGGGTATAGTGAAGGTGATGGTCGGCTGAGGAGCCAGCATTAGGTTTTCGATATTGTTTTGATCGAGGTCAAGCATGGTGGCATATTCCACCGCCGAAGGCGTGCCCGACCGGTCCTGATTTTGGCGGAGTAATTCGACCGGTTGAAAACTTCCGCCGAGGCGGTGGGTTTCTAACCAGATGGCTACTGCGCCAGCGGATTGGGCGTGCATAAATGCCGGGAGCAAAAGGCTCAAAACCAGCAGAATAGAAGGCAAAGGAGGAGTGATTAAAGAAAATCGGTTCATATTAATTGACTAAAAGTGAAAAAATCGAAGGTTTGGAATGGATTATGGAGTATTGGATTAAGGACTTCGGACGCTGTACCCCAAGGATTTTTTAAGGTCCAAAGTCACGTTGTCAAAAGTCAGCAATGATGCCGGTCAACCTCAACGGACAAGTGCTGGATCGCCTGCCGGAACACCTGGCGTTGGTGCAGCGCGGTTTATTTTTCGGCGATACCCTATTCGAGAGCATACGGGTGTTCGGCGGACGCATTCCGCTGTGGGAGCAGCATTGGGCGCGCCTGACCGCTGGTTTAAGGGTCATGGGATATGCAATTCCTGCATATTGGAAGGGCCAATATTTCAAAGAACAAATACTGCTCGCTGCCGGGCCGAATGCCCGCGTACGCTGGACGGTATGGCGATCACCGGGCGGACTGTACGCGCCGGAAAACGACATTCCGAACTTCCTGCTCACCGCACAAGCGCTGGAGTCGGAAGCTTATGAATGGAATACAAAAGGTATTTCTTTGGGTTTATGCAGTTCGGTGCGGCTTCCTGTGGATGCGCTTTCGGGGCTGAAAGCGCTGAATGCCCCACGCTACGTGGTGGCGGCACAGGAAGCCCACACCGAAGGGTGGGATGATGCGGTCCTGCTCAATGCGCACGACCGGCTTTGCGAAACGACGGCGAGCAACCTCTTTTGGTTGGAAGATAGTGTCTTCTGTACACCACCGCTGTCGGAAGGCTGTGTAACTGGCACCCTCCG
>JBKJKS010000272.1:0-15984 GCA_046597295.1 Saprospiraceae bacterium | reverse complement strand
CTCGTGGATAGCGAGATCATCGCCGTACGGGCCACCTTGCGCCTGCTTGCTCCCTACGGTTTCCGGATGAGCGAAAGTGAATATGCCCAGCGTTATCCCGGCCTGTTGGAACGTGATATTCTGTCAGCGATCAAGGCGGAGTATGGCATTACGGTAGACGACAACTATTTCGATGAACTGGCCAAAGCCCATACGCAAGGGTTTGATGACGAGCTGCGCGTCATACCCGGCATGGCGGAGATCTTCAGGCAAGTACGGGTGCCCAAGAGCATTGTTTCCAATGCCAGCGTGCGCCACGTGGAATATTGTCTGCAACGCCTGGACCTGTACGACGCACTGGACGGCCAAATATTCTCTGCCGAACAGGTTGAGCAGCCCAAACCCCACCCTGAGGTGTATTTGCTGGCACTGCACACGCTGCAGCTGACACCGGATGACGTGCTGGTCGTGGAAGATAGTCCCACCGGTGTACAGGCGGCCAAAGCGGCCGGCTTGCGCGTGATTGGCTTTCTGGGCGCTGCGCATATTCACCCCGGCCATGATACCCGGCTGTTGGACGCCGGCGCTGACTACATGGCGGCCGAGGCGAACCAGCTCACGACCTTACTACGGGACTTTGGTGTGCTGTAGGCGCATTTTTGCATAAAACTGCCGGAAGAAGCCCCGATTTGGCAGAGTTTATTTTTTTTCATTAAATTTTTTAATTTTTATGTGGCAATGTGAAATCAATTGCCTTATCTTCGTCCCAGTTTTCATTTGGTTTTTTGGGGTTTATTAGTCGTCGGGGTGCGTAAGCACTTCCGGCGACTTTTCGTTACAGCACGTTGTTCCGACATTTACGTTTCGAAGGCCCGTCTTACTCCAGGTAAAACGGGCCTTCGAAATGTAAATACAAAAGCGCCTTGACACATCCGTGCAGGCGCTTTGTAAAAACTGTTAAATGGGGGGCGGCAAATGCGGTAAAACATTTTATCGTGCTTGCCGCTGCTTTTATCCTCGGGCTTCGCTGTACATTCGATTGCCAAAAATGAGGAGAACAAGCACCAGAAAGGTCAGAATCAGCATGGGATCAGATTTTGGTGGTGAAGAAACGGGATAGTTCCTCCCATAATTCTACAAAAACGAGGCCACCAGCCAGCTTATTACCCGCTTAGGCCGGTAAATCTTTGTCTTCGGTAATCATTTTACGCGCTCCCTGCTGCCGGGAGAATTGTTGTATGATCCAGCTCAAACCCATCACCAGTCCGCAACCCAGCGGATTGTACCACAGGTAAGCATCACGGTCCACCAGGAAGAACATGTACATAATAATCGCCTGGGTAATGACCGCAGCCCAGAAAACGGCCTGGCCGCCGATCCTTTTCATAAAGAAAGCGGTGAAAAAGATGCCCAGAATGGTGCCGTAAAACAATGACCCCAGCATGTTAACGGCCTGGATCAGGTTATCCGGCAAGCGTACGTAGGTAGCGAAGACCATGATGAAAACGCCCCAGAGCACCGTTGCCCAGCGGGAAGCTTTCAAATAGTGGGCGTCGTCCTTGTTGGGTACCAATGACCGGCGATAAATATCGGAGACGGTGGTTGCGGCCAGCGAATTCAGCTCACTGGCCTTCGTACTCCAGGAGGCGCAAAAGATCATGGCAAAAATGACCCCGATCAGGCCGGCCGGCAGGTGATTCAGCACAAAATCCACAAACACGTAATCTTTATCCTTGGGATCGACCTCCGGGAGCGCTTCGTGCACCACCGTCTGCACCTGGTCGCGGAGCAGCGTGTTCTGGCTTTCCAACTGCTGTAGGTCGGCCCGGGCAGCAGCGGCCTGCGGCTCATTGTCGTTCTGCAGGGCCACGGTCAGCTGTTGTAAAGCCGCTTGCTTGCCGATATACAGCGTGTCGGCCCGCGCTTCCAGCTGTTTCAAGGCGGACTCCTGGGGGGTGCCGACCATCTTCTCCCGATTCGCCTTATTGAAGTACAGCGGGGGCTGATTGAACTGGTAAAAAACAAACACCATCACCCCGACCGCCAGGACCAGGAATTGCATCGGAATTTTTACAAAACCGTTGAACAGGAGCCCGAAGCGGCTTTCCTTCAACGACCGGCCCGACAGGTAACGGCCGACCTGGCTTTGATCCACGCCAAAATAGGAGAGAAACAGAAACGTGGCGCCCAGTAGTCCCGACCATATATTATAGCGGTCATGCCAATCGAAGTACTGCCCGCCTTCCGCATTCTCCCGGATGCCCCAGTCCACGATCTGGGTCTTCCCGGTGACGCCGGCTATTTGCCAGGCTTCCGAAAGCCCGACCCCCTCCGGCAATTGGAACAGGATGACGAAAAAGGCCAGGACCAGGCCACCCAGCATAATGGTCATTTGCAGCTCCTGGGTGCGGCTCACGGCAGCATTGCCGCCGGCGGTCGTGTACACAATGACAAAGGCCGCCAGCACGAAATTGGTCAGTCCCAGATTCCAGCCGAATACGGTGGACAAAATAATACCGGGCGCATAAATACTGATCGCCGCAGAAATGCCGCGCAGGATCAGGAACAGAATGGCAGTCAGCGTCCGCATCCGCAGGTCGAAACGCTCTTCGAGGTATTCGTAGGCCGTCGTGACCCGCAGTTTGTAGTAAATGGGCAGCACCAGGTAAGCCAGAAAGATCATGGCAATCGGCATCCCGAAATAGAACTGTACGAACTGCATCCCGTCGGCAAAAGCCTGCCCCGGCGTGCTCAGGAAAGTGATCGCACTGGCCTGCGTGGCCATGATGCTGAGACCGATGGTCCACCACGGCAAATCGCGGTGACCGGCCAGAAAATCTTTACTGGATTCCCGCGCATGGTAGGTTTTATACATGCCGTACAGTACCACGAAGGCCAGTGTGCCCACCAGTACGACCCAATCGAGCGTTTGCATAAAAGAAGAATTGAATCGTATATGATTAGAAAGACCAGTAAATGATCAGCCCCAGCAGCACGATAAAGCCCAACCAGGCCCAGATGCTCAGGCTGTTCTCCCGCCAGGTATTGTACAGTTTTTCCATGATGTTGCGCCAGTCGACTTCCCCCCGGGCTACCCCTTCCTGGACCAGACAGAAGTAGCAGCGCTGGTTTTTGCGACCCTGGTCCCCGTGTTTGGTCAGGACCAGGAACTCGGCATTCAAAAAACGCAGGTCGAAGAGCTCCGTCCGGCCGCCGATTTCCAGCAACAGCGAATTGGTCTCGCCTACCTGCCGCCAACTACCTTTCATCACATTGCCATCCACGGAAAGCAAATACTCGCCACCCGGGTTGAAAATGTGCAGTACGGCCTCGTGGAAAGTCTCGTCATCGCGGATCTCCTTCCAGCGTTTGGCCAGCCAAAACTCCCCTTCCCGCAGGTCTTCCCCGTAGGCAATGACTTTAGGGATAATATAGTCGAGGTGATCGTCCATATTGCCCAGCTGCCTGGGCAACTCCGGACTGAGTGCACGCGAAATATCACTACCGAACTGCGAGAAAAAATCCATGCTGTGAAATAGAGCTGCCGACCCGATTGTTCTGCCTTAATTTGTGCAAGGAACGGGATCGTTGGGCTTGAAGCCGTAAAATTCGACAAAACCTGCGCATTGTCCACTGGAATTTCAAGTGGATTTGCGCCAGCCTGATTTTTCCACCCGCCCGCAAAAAACTGCCCCCCGTTTCCGGAGTGTCCACCATCGTATTTCATTAATATCCCCTGCTGATGCCCTACGTCCAACTTGCTGCTGCCGGTCAGATCGCTTACCATACTGATGGCGACAACCCGGCTATTCCCCTGGTGTTGCTGCACGGCTTTTGCGAAGACCATTCCGTATGGACGACCTGGCTGGCCCACCTGCCCGACGTGCCGGCCGTTCGCATCAACCTGCCCGGGTTCGGTGGCTCCACCTTGCCGCCGACGGCCGATATGCGCCACTACGCCGAAGCGGTGCTGGCCGTGCTGGATGAACATGGCATCGGGCAATGTGTACTGCATGGTCATTCCCTGGGTGGATATGCGGCACTCGAATTTGCCGCGCATTATCCGGACCGCCTGGCGGGGCTGGGGCTCTTTCATTCGCATCCGTACACCGATAAGCCGGCCAACCGCGACAAGCGCCTACAGGCCATCGAACTGTTGCGCAGCGGCAAGCGCGATCTGTATGTAGCCCAGTTATTCCCTGGTTTGTTTACGCCCGAATTTGCCGCCGCCCATCCCGATATTTTGCAGAAATTGATTGAAAACGGCCAACAACAGCCCGCCGAAGCCATCATCATGGCCCTGGAAATCATGCTGAACCGCCGGGATCATACCGAGACGCTCCGCCACTTGAGCGTACCGTTGCAAATCATCCAGGGAGAAGCCGATACCCTGGTCCCACTCGAATCGGCGACCGCCGCCGCACTGCTGCCCGCCATAGCCGATCTGCAAATACTGCCCGGTGTCGGCCACATGGGCATGTTCGAAGCGCCGGAGCGGACGGCATCCATGGTGAAATCTTTCTGGTCGGATTGTATTGCCCGCCTGGCCGGCTGATGCCCGGAGCAACGAACGGCTAACTTTTACTAAAAACAGTCCTTTTTCGAGCCGATCTGACCGGCAATACCGTATGGAGCAGCCATTTTGGTACATTATTGCAAACCCCACTTCGGGTGGCGGTGCCGTACAAAAGTGCTGGCCCGCTATCGAGCAACTGCTGCAGGAACTGGGGTTCTCGTATTCCATACACTTCACCGAGTGTTCCGGCCATGCGACCCGGCTCGCCGAAGACGCTATTTTGAACGGGCACCGGCACCTGCTCGGTATCGGTGGCGATGGTACCAACCACGAAATTGCGAACGGCATACTTGGCCAGACATTCGTCCCCAGTGCGGAAATCACTTATGCCCTGCTGCCGGTGGGCACCGGTAATGACTGGGCCCGGACGTACCGGCTGGCCGGCAATCCCCGCCAGCGGCTGGAACAGATTTTATTGGGGAAGACCGTCTTGCAGGATGCCGGTCTGGTCACCTACTACCGCGCCGGACAGCCGGCGAAACGCTACTTTGTGAACGTGGCCGGCCTGGCCTACGACGGCTATATCGGTCTGAAAATGGCGCAGCACCGCGTCACCAAAAGGTGGCAGTACCTGTTGCTGGTGGCTAAGTATTTGTTCCAATACCGTTTGAAAAAAGCCCGGATCACCTACGACGACCGGCAGGTGGAAGATTATTTCTACACCATCAACGTCGGCATCTGCCGGTATTCCGGCGGCGGCATGCAGTTGGTACCGCAGGCCGTTCCGGATGACGGATTATTTGCGCTCACTTTCGCGCGCCGCCTGCAGAAATGGGAGGTACTGCTCCAAACCCGCCGGTTTTACACGGGCACTTTGCTGGACCATCCGCAGGTGGAAGGCTACCAGGCTAAGTCGGTCCGTATCGAAGCGGCCGGCGGAGAGCCGACGCTGCTGGAGGCCGACGGAGAGTTTCTCGGGGAGACGCCGGTAGCGTTTTTACTCCTGGAAAAAGCGCTGCGGGTAGTGGTATGAAGGAAAAAGCCTTGGCCCACAACAATGCGTGGAACAAGGCGCTCGAATCAGCAAATGACTTGCGTCCGTACTGTTCGTAGATGACCGGCGGATTATGCAGCCTTTTCGGCGGCGGCGGCTTTCTTGATGACGGTCTTGAGTTTTTCTAATTTCGGACGGCTTTTGCCATGCGAACCGCGGGTAATTTTACCCTTTTTGGTTTTAACGTCTCCTCTGCCCATGATTGGCGATGTTTATTTTTAGTATGGAAAATGGTGGTGAATGAAATACTGGGCGGCGAAGGTACGCACATTTTTCCGGGACCAAACAGAAACGATACCGCCAACACCGCAGACTAGGTCTAAACAGACGCAAAAAAACGGCTTTGCGCAGTTGCGCAAAGCCGTAAATATTATTCAACAGTCCCAAAGGGGCTCCTTATTCTTTATCAAGGCGTATTTCCTGGATCGTGATCGCGCTGCCATTTACCTTCAGGTACAGGTAAACGCGGTAAGTACCACTGCTGGCGGCCAGGTTACCAATGCAGTACTGATCGCTGGTTCCGCGACTGGTCCCTTTGTGCACTTCACTGAACGACTGCGGTTTAGCGCCGGCGAAAAAAGTGCGGACGGCTTCCATGGCTTCCGTTTTAGAATACATTTTTTCCTTGTCCTGGATGGAAATCTGCACGTTGTCAGCAAAATATTTGGAGAGCGTCTCTACGTTACCGCTGCCGAGGGCGGCCGTGATCGCATCGAGGGTCGGATTACCGGAGCTGGCGAACAAAAAGCCAGGGGTGAAAAGCAGCAGAAAAAGCAGGTTTTTCATAATTGAAATTTTAAAATGGACAGTCAGAAGAAAGTCACGTTCATGAAACGGGCATTTCTTATTATGTAACATCCAAAAAGCGGGCCAGAAGGTTAAAGCAAAGTTAATTACTTCCCGAACAGGCAGCCAATCGACTGACTGTTAAAGTTTTGCATTTCTATAATACCCCATTTATCCTTTTCAAATTGGGCAAGCAAAGCCCCGCTGAAAATAATTCCTACGGGGCTTGCGGCCGGACGCTATTTTCTTCGGGTCACTTACTATCCAGCTCGTACAAGCGATACGTCTCGATGACCGATTGCATTTCGCCAATATGGTTGCGTACATCCGAAATACCCTTGCCCTCCAGGGCCTTTAGCCAGCGTTGCCAATCGGTACCGGCATCTTGGCGCAGCCCAGCGTACCAGGGTTGGGCACTGACGAAGACGCCAAAATCACGGAAACTCGCCCAGGCAGTATCGTAGCGGCGCAGACATTGTCCATCCACCGTAGCCACCGCGCCATCCCAGCCAGTACAGGGCAGCGCAAAATAGTTGTTGGCCTGCTGAGCGGCATCGCGCTGGCCGGCGTGACTGTTTACATAAGCGCAGGCCAAAAGTAACGAGGGCGGCAGGCCGAACTTCTGCTGTTCTTTCACCGCCAGATGGCCGAACCGTTTCAGGAAGGCTACCGCAGTGGCGTCCTCTATCGTGGGCATGGTGACCGTAGGAGCGCCAGACCCGCCAAAAAGGTCGAGGTGCGCCGTAGCGCCGGGATGCGCATCGGTGTATTTTCCAGTCGTTACGGTGGGACTGCTCGTGTTCCAGAAACGGAAGCGGGGATTGTTGCGGCTAATGGCCACTAAAAGCAGTAGCATCAAGGCTACGGCAAACCAATTTGTTTTAAAGAATTTCCACATAGCTGGCAAGGCGTTAACTCCGCTGGACACGGACTTGAAGATCAGAACTGGAAGGAAAGCGAAATGGCTGCCGGTGTTTTCTGACAGCAAAAGTAACACTTTTTGTTTTTTATTTTTAAAACAATTTATTTATTTTTTCTGAAACAGGCTGCTGCCTCGCGGCCCTGCAGGCCACCTTTATTTACCGGCTACCGGATAAAAATGCCGGCGTATACCGATGAATCTGGAACATGCCACTAAGTTATTGCCTCCAAAACGGTAGATTGGCTTACTTTTGTCCGTTCTGCCCCCTTATCTGCCCTGCGTCCCTGTACCGGCCCCCAGCCGTCCGACGCCTTTAATCCGCTGCCTGCTCTGTATCTCCACCGATTTAATTTCGTCCACGACGCATGAAAAGCTTTGCCACCCTGCTTCTGGCTGCCGTATGGTTGCTGCCATCTGGCTGCCAGGACCCCCCACCGCTGCCCAAAGAAAATAAGCTGCTCACCCGTAAAGCGGCCACCTACCCAGGCTTGCTGGCCCGGGAGTGGGCTGTACTTACCGCAGAAATGATCCGCGAAAACGATTTGTCCGGTCCACAGGAAGCCCGCATATACGGCTATCTGGGATTGACGCTGTGGGAATCCGTATGCAGCGGTATTCCCGGCGCCAAAAGCATGGCGGGTCAGATCAATGATTACCAGGCTCCGTTGGTGGATATCACGAAAGAATACGATTGGGGGATTGTACTCAGCAGTGCCATGTCTGCCCTCTTGCCCGAAATGATCGAGCAGATCACCGCCGCGCAGCGCGACCGGATCGAAGTGCTGGCCATCATTCAGGAATCCCAGATGGTGGCCAATGGCGCCCCGCACGAAGTACGCGTGGATTCCAAAGCGCTGGGACTGGTCATCGGCGCCCGCATCGTGCAGCGTATGCACAATGATGGCCGCGACATGATCCGCCAGCTCGTTCCGGTGATTCTGACGCGCGACGCCGATCATCCCTGGTACTGGTCGCCAAATATACCCGGCCAGCAACCCGTGGAGCCGCTGTGGGGTACGCTGCGCACCTTTGTGCTGGACAATGCGCAAAGTTGTCAGGCCGATGCTGCCTACGCCTACTCGGACCAGCCGGGCACTGCCTTTTATGTGGATGCGCAGGAAGTGTACGCATCTCCCCGAACCGGCGCCAACCGGAACATTGCCTATCATTGGGAGGACGGCTCCAACCGCACGGGCGGACCGGCCAGCCATTGGATGGGCATTACGACCCAACTACTGGCAGGCGGCGAAAATAACCTGGCCGAATGCGCCAAAACCTATTGCCTGGTCGGTTGTGCGGTGGCCGATGCATTCAGTGTGACCTGGTATTTGAAGTACAAATACAACCAGCTGTTGCCGGTCACTTACGTGCGGGAACAGATCAATCCCAACTGGAAACCCTGGATAAACAATCCGCCTTACCCGGAATACACGGCAGCGGCGGCGGCAATGGGCGGCGCGGTGCCGGTAGTGCTGGTGAGCGTGATGGAAGATATGGCCTTCGTGGACAGGACCCAACTCGGCAGCGCACTCTATACGCCCGATGGCGGGCCCTTTGTACTCCCCGAACGGCCTTTTTCGTCGCTGACGATGGCCGGAGAAGAGCAGGCGACCAGTGGCATTCGCGGTGGGGTTCAGTTCAGACGTGCCTGCGAACTTGGCCTGCAAACGGGTCGTTGTGTAGGCAATACCGTGGCGTCGCGTCTTCAATTTGGATTCTGATCATTCTTACTTGCACACCATTTAACAAGGGCGGTGGTTTGGCTTGCGGGCTGAACCGCCGCTTTTTATTAGAAAAAAGTTGAACAACTTTGCACCGTTGCTGCCGGTCTCCTCCATCTATCTTTGCTTTTCACCTTTTTTCGATGCATTCGCCTTATCCGTACCTCTTCGCCCCGCTTGACTTAGGCTTTACGACGCTGAAAAATCGCGCCCTGATGGGCTCCATGCACACGGGTCTGGAGGAAGCCCCCAACGGCTTCCAGCGCCTGGCGACTTACTTTGCGGCCCGCGCCCGGGGTGGCGCCGGACTGATCGTGACCGGTGGCATTGCCCCTAACCGGCAGGGCTGGCTGGCGCCCTTTGGGGCCAAACTGACCACCCGCAGCGAAGCGGCCAAACACCGCCTGATCACCCAGGCTGTCCAGGCGGAAGGCGGTAAGATTTGCCTGCAAATCCTGCATGGCGGACGCTACGCCATGCATCCCCTGGCCGTGGCCCCGTCGGCGCTCCAGGCCCCTATTTCCCCGTTCCGGCCCTGGCAGATGAGCGAACGGCTCATCCGCGCCACCATCCGCGACTTCGCCGAGTGTGCCGCCCTGGCCCGCTCGGCCGGCTACGACGGCGTAGAGATCATGGGCAGTGAAGGTTATCTGATCAATCAATTCGTCGCCCCCCGCACCAACCAGCGCACGGATGCCTGGGGCGGCGACTTCGAGCGGCGCATCCGCTTTCCGCTGGAAATCATGCGGGCGGTGCGCGCCAAAGCCGGGCCTGATTTCATCGTCATTTTTCGCGTCTCCATGCTCGATCTGGTCGACCAGGGCAGCAGCTGGGAGGAAGTGGAAAAACTGGCGCTGGCGGTGGAGCAGGCGGGAGCCACTATCCTCAATACCGGGATTGGCTGGCATGAGGCGCGTATACCGACCATCGCCACGTCGGTACCACGAGCTGCCTACGCCTGGGTGACGCAACGACTGATGGGCAAAATGACCATTCCCCTGATCACGACCAACCGGATCAATACGCCCGAAAAAGCGGAGGAAATTCTGCGCGAAGGCTATGCCGACATGGTCTCCATGGCCCGCCCCTGGCTGGCAGATCCGAATTTCATGGCGAAAGCCGCGCTGGGGAAATCCGGCCTGATCAACACCTGCATCGCCTGCAACCAGGCCTGCCTGGACCATGTGTTCCAGCAGAAAGTGGCCACCTGCCTGGTCAATCCGCGGGCTTGCCGGGAGACGGAGTTTCCGGCGCCGCTGGAGGTTGGAGCAGTAGCCTCCGGCGCTTCCAGGCAGGAAGGGGTTATAGTAAGTGCCGGGCAAATGGATCCGGCGACGGCGTTAGCCCCCCCCTACCCCCCCGTGAAGGGGGGGAGTACATTGAGCTCTGGCGCATTGCCTATGTCTTCGACACCTCAAGGCGATCGGTTGTTGGCCAATGCAAAGGGACCGGAGATTTCGGCAGAGCGGAGTGCATTTCCCCCCTTTAGGGGGGGGTTAGGGGGGGCTATTGCCGTCGTAGGCGCCGGCCCGGCCGGGCTATCCGCCGCTACGGAGCTGGCGGCGCAGGGCCATACGGTCCATTTGTTCGAAGCGTCCGGTGAGATTGGGGGGCAGTTCAATATGGCCAAGCGGGTGCCCGGTAAGGAAGAATTTCACGAGACCCTGCGTTATTTCCGTAAAATGCTCGACGCCACCGGGGTGCAGGTGCATTTGCACACGCGGGTGGATGCCGATTTTCTGTTGGCACAGAATTTTGAAAAAGTGGTCATTGCTACCGGCGTACTGCCGCGCATCCCGCAGATCGAGGGCCTCGACCATCCAATGGTGCTCTCTTACCTCGAAGTGCTGCTGCAAGGTCGGACCGTAGGCCGCCGGGTAGCTATTATTGGGGCGGGTGGCGTAGGTTTCGATACGGCCGTTTTTCTAACCAATCCGGCGGGGCAGCCGGAAAAGACCAGCCTGGAAGGCCCCGTCGCGGTGGACGAATACCGCCAGGAATGGGGAATTGACGCTGATTACCGCCAGCGCGGCGGGCTGGCGGTGGCCCATCCCGAGACCAGTCCCCGCCAGGTATGGCTGCTGCAACGCTCGAAAGGCAAGGTGGGCGACCGGCTCGGCAAGACCACCGGCTGGGCCCATCGCCTGACTTTGAAAAAGCGCGGCGTGCAGATGTGGGGAGCGGTGGACTATCTCCGGATAGATGATGCGGGTTTGCACCTGCGCGTAAAAGGGGAACCACAGGTGCTGGCAGTGGACAATGTGATTATCTGCGCCGGCCAGCAGCCATTGCGCGACCTGTACGCGCCACTCCGGCAGGCCGGCATAGCGGTACAGCTCATCGGCGGGGCCAAGGAGGCCGGTGAACTGGATGCCAAGCGGGCCATCGAGGAAGGACTGCGCACGACCATGGGTGATTGGCAGTAGTCCCAGAATCCATCCGTTAAAACCATGACTATGAGAAGGTTACTGTTTCTTTTAATGGTATTGCCCGGGTCCCCCGCAGTCGCCCAGCAGTTACCGCACACGGATATCCTCCTGTTTACGATGACGGTCGGCACAGACAGCCTGTGGCGACCATCTACGCCACGCTTTCTCACGGCTTTTAATCGTCGGGGTTATAACCAACAACCCAACTTCTTCTCCAACAATGACTTGTACATTACGGTACAGCTACCGGCCGATACGACGCAGACGGATTTATACTGCCTGCAACTGGCCAGTCAGACCATCACGCGTATCACCGAGACGGCTATTTCGGAATATTCGCCGACGCTGATGTTCGGCGGTCAACGGTTTTCCACCGTCGTGGTGGAGGCGGATGGCACCCAGCGGCTGGTATCGTACGCCCTGGAGCGCAGTACGGATGGTGGCCGGCTGGAATTCCCGAACGTTACGGGCGTGGGCTATCACTGCTGGCTGCGCGATACCCTGGCAGCGTTGTTTATCGTCGGGCAAAACAATGCGCCGCACGTATTGTACACCGCCGGGACGCGCGGGCAAAAACTGCAACGCATCACCGCGCATCCGGGACGCTGCCTGCAGCCGCTGGCCGGTGGTAAACTGGCCTATGTGCAAAAAGCCACGGAGCAAACCTGGTACCTGAAAACCTACGATCCGCAGCAACAAACTTCGGAGATTATAGCGAAAATGCCCACCGGAAGCGAAGATTTTGCCCTGCTTCCGAATGGCGCCTACCTCTGCGGCAACGGACCGAAACTCTGGCAGTACCAACCCGGCCGCCAGGCGAACTGGCAGGAAGTCGGCGATCTCTCCAAATATGGCGTGAAAAATATCAGCCGGCTGGCCCTGAGCAGGGATGGGAAACTGGCGGTGGTGGTGAATTGAATTAATGGCTTTTCAGTTGCTCGCTGGTCATCCCAAAGCGGCGCTCCCGCCGTTGATAGCTTAGAATGGCTTCGAAAAGTTCTTTTTTACCAAAGTCGGGCCAGAAGACGGGGGTGAAGTACAGTTCCGCATAAGCGATCTGCCAAAGTAAAAAATTGGAAATGCGGGTTTCGCCGCTGGTGCGAATGAGCAGCTCGGGATCGGGAATGCCGCTGGTGCTGAGGGCGTTTTCGAAAACATGCTCCGTGATATCCGCCGGAAGCAGCAGCCCTTGCCGGGCCTGTTCGGCCAGCAGGCGGGTGGCCCGCAGGATTTCCCATTTGGCGGAATAATTCAGCGCCAGCACCAGGGTGATGCGGGTATTGTTTTTGGTGGCTTCGATGCCTTGCAGCAGGGTTTTGTAACTTGCCGCGGGCAGCGCTTCGAGATCGCCGATGGCCATCAATCGTACGCCATTCTTGTTCAAATCCCGGATTTCCCCCTTGATCGTTTCTACCAGCAGGGTCATTAGGGCCGTTACCTCGGCGGGTGGGCGGTTCCAGTTCTCGGTGCTGAATGCATACAAGGTTAGGTAGCCGACGCCAATTTCGGCGGCGGCTTCGGTGACTTCGCGGACACTTTTTACGCCGCTGTGGTGGCCCACCACCCGGGGCATACCCTTTTGTTTGGCCCAGCGTCCGTTGCCATCCATGATGATGGCGATGTGGCGGGGTACGTTATGCAAAATGATCTGGGCCTTCAAGTCGGACATGATTCCAATATTTATTGCAAAAGCGCGAAAACCCGGGCGGTGGATGCCGGATATCGCCAATTTTTGAGCTTAAAAAATGAGCCTGCTTCGCCGGCAGTAGCATCAGGACAGGGCCGGCAAAGATATTTTAAAATGTGGTGTTCCGGCGGATCGCGACCGCTGCGGCCAGGCGAACACAAAGCGATCATTTTTGCTGAAAAATAGCGCGACACACCATTATTTTTAAAAAAATTCAAACCTTCGGACTTCGCTACAACCTGCCGCTATGCAACCGACCGTCCGCCAGCAATACAATGATCAGTTCACGCCTGCGCTTTACGCCGCCTTTCTGAACACGGTGAACACGGCCTATGGCGAAGCCTGCACTTTCCGCATCTCCGAAACGCCGGTTTTCGTGCCGGCTACGCTCAAACGCCAACTGTTGCAGGGCGTCGAGGATATTTGTGCTTCCCTGACCCGGCCGGATTTCAAACAGCGCAGCGAAGCCGCTTTGCCCAGCCATCTGCGCGTGCCGGGCGAGGATGCGCACACCCAGTTCCTGCAACTGGATTTCGGCATTTGCCGCGATGCCCAGGGCGGCTATATTCCGCAACTCATTGAAATGCAGGGCTTCCCCTCGCTGTATTTCTTCCAACACCTGCTGGCCCAATCATACCGTCAGCACTTCGATATCCCGGCCGACTACCACCACCTGTTCGGTGACCTGGATGACGCCGGCTACATCGAACTGCTGCGCGAGGTGATCGTCGGCGATTCCAAACCCGAGAACGTCGTGCTGCTCGAAGTGGAACCGGAAAAACAGAACACGCGCATCGACTTCTGGGGCAGCCGTAAACATCTGGGGATTAAAGTGTTGTGCCTTTCCAAACTGAAGCGGGAGGGCCGGGACCTGTACTACCTCGATGAGCAGGGGCGCAAGGTCGGCGTGGAACGGATTTACAACCGCATCATTTTCGACGAGCTGGAAAAGCGCAGCGACCTGCCCCGGGAGTGGGACCTGACCACGGAGGTCAATGCCGAATGGGTGGGCCATCCGAACTGGTTCTTCCGCATCAGCAAACACACCCTGCCCTTTCTGAATACGCCCTTCGTACCGCAGACTTTGTTTGTCAATGAACTAAAATCTATCCCCGACGACCTCGAAAACTGGGTGCTTAAACCCCTGTTCTCCTTTTCAGGCCAGGGTGTCAAAATCAACATCACCCGTGCCGACGTGGAAGACGTGGATGATCCCGCCAACTTCATCCTGCAGCGCAAGGTGGACTACGTAGCCGGTATCCAAACCCCCGATCCGGCCGAGCCTTCCAAATGCGAGATCCGCATGATGATCCTCTGGGATAAAAAATGGGCCAAACCCCGTCTGGTCAACAACCTGATCCGGATGAGCAAGGGCGAAATGGTCGGCGTACGCTACAACAAAGGCAAAGACTGGGTGGGCGCCAGTGTGGGGTTTTTTGAGCCATAAGCCGGTTGCGAGCAGTAGTGAGACTCTGAAGGAGCTCACAAGCCCCCTCAGAGTCTCACTTGCATAACCAACCACCACCTTGGATCAACTGTTTTACACTCCCCGTATTGAGCACGGCTTCGCGCACTTGGACGAAGAAGAAAGCCGCCACCTGCTCACGGTGCTGCGCCGCAAGGTGGGAGACCGCCTGCAACTGACGGACGGGCGGGGACATACCTACGAGGCGGAACTGGCCGAGGTGGGCAAGCGTGGCGCCTCGGCCCGGCTTCTGAGCACCCTGGTTGTCCCCGAACGCACCGCCCGGCTGCACCTGGCCATCGCCCCGACCAAACAAATGGAGCGCTTGGAATGGTGCCTCGAAAAAGCCACGGAGATCGGCGTAGATGATATTACCCTGCTGCACTGCCAGCACTCCGAACGCAGTACGGTACGACTCGACCGGCTGGAAAAGGTGCTGATATCGGCCATGAAACAGTCACTCCGGGCCTGGTTGCCCCAACTCCACGGACCCCTGCCTTTCCGCCAGTTTATCGCCGCTGCCACGGAGCCGCAAAAACGCATGGCCTGGTGTGCCGCCACGCCACTGCCGCCTTTGCAAACCACCTTCCTCGCCGGACAAAGTACCCTCATCGCCATCGGCCCGGAAGGCGACTTCTCGCCGGAAGAAGTAGCGCTGGCCCGGCAGCACGGCTTTCTCGAAGTGAGCCTGGGCCCGGCCCGGCTGCGGACCGAGACCGCCGGCATCCTGGCCGTAGCCGCCTTCCACCTGCAATGACCCCTTTGCGTTGCATTGCCTATTTGCCTTGTGCACTTTGCCTTTTCTTTTCTATTGCCAGTCAATTTTCCGGGAGAAATACATCACCGTCGCCAGAATGGCAAATAAGCCCAGACTGCCGATGAGCAGCGCATAATCCTGCAACTGCAGCACCGTGAACAGGAAACCGTAGAGTAGGGTCAGTGTACCGGCGATCAGCAGGGCCATTTTGCGGCTGTCGAACAAAGCGCGGGCATAGAGGCTGGTCAGGGTGATCGTCATCGCAGCCGCCACCGCGTAGGCGGCATTGAACGAAATATGCTCGGAAATGGAAACCAGCAGGGTATAGAAAATAACCAGCGCCAGGCCGATCAGGGCGTATTGGAAGGGGTGCACCCGGCGGGTATGGCGCATTTCCACGAAGAAAACCACCAGGAAAGTCAGTCCGATGAAGAGCACTGCGTACTTCACCGAGCGAATAGATTTCTGGTAATTATCCACGGGCAACAGGAAGTCCACCCCGAAAGCGCTGCCGGAAAAATCACCCTGCGTATCACCGGCCCAGGCCTGGGGATAGTTGCGATTGAGGTTCAGTACCTTCCATTGGGCATCGAAGCCGGCCGGGCTGATGTTTTTCTGATCCGGCAAAAACGCGCCGGTAAAACTCGGATCGCCCCAGGCTGAACGGA
>JBKJKS010000143.1:0-4517 GCA_046597295.1 Saprospiraceae bacterium | reverse complement strand
TCATCGTACAGGTTAAAATCCGTCAGCGTGGCCCGGTTGAGGCTGAAGCCATCGTCCGAACCGCTGACTTTGCTGGACACCATTACTTCTTTCTTCTGCGCCGGATCGGCCTGGGCGTACACTTTGGAGACCGACTCCGACAGGTAGACAATACCCATCCGATTGGA
The DNA here is from genome assembly GCA_046597295.1 of Saprospiraceae bacterium. Classification (GTDB taxonomy): domain Bacteria; phylum Bacteroidota; class Bacteroidia; order Chitinophagales; family Saprospiraceae; genus M3007. Next base: position 4,350 of record JBKJKS010000143.1, on the reverse strand, counting down.
ATCGAGCACGCCGCCGAGGTTGCCGATTTCCTGTCCCAGCAATTTTTTGGGCGCCTCTAAGAATCTGTACAAACCCTTGATATACACGTCGCTGCTGTAGGCCGTCACCTGATTTTTATAATACTTGCGCTTGGCGATCACCTGGCGCATCATGGCATCGGCGGGATCGTCAACGGTAATGGTCACCTCGTTCAGCAGGAGCTCGCCGGGGGTCAGCTGTACGCGTAGCCGCACCGGTTTATCGCCGATGCGCACGGTTTCTATTTTCTGGTTGTAGCCGATGTACTGGAAGACGATCTCGTATTCCCCGGGCGCGAGCGGCAGCCGGAACTCGCCATCCGCATTGGCGGCGGTACCGTTGGTGCTGTTGCGAACGTATACCGAAGCGTAGGGAAGCGGGTCGTTCCGCTCATCCAGCACCACGCCGGACAGCTGGGCCCGGATCGCGCCGGGGAGGAGGAACATCGCCAGAAAATAGGTAAAAAACCGCTGTTTCATTTTTGTATTTATTAATTTACCGCCTAGTCACTATAGGGTTTGCACATCGGGCCTATTCAGGTTCGCCTGGACAATCCGGCTGCAAAAGTGTTTCGACTTCCATTACCGGGCGTATGTTTAACCCGGTTTTAACCAGTCCATGTCTCTACACGCCGCTTTTAAAGATTTTGTGGTCCAACATGACCTGTTGCCGGACGCTACGCCCACGCTGCTGGCCGCGAGCGGCGGCCTGGACTCGACCGTACTGGTCCATCTGTTTCAGGCGAGCGGACTGCCCTTTGGCATCGCCCACTGCAACTTTCAACTGCGCGGGGAGGAATCCGAAGGCGACGCTTTATTTGTCCAGGACCTGGCCGGCCGGTACGCCGTCCCTTTTTTTCTACAACGTTTTGACACCGCGACTTATGCCGGGCAGGCGGGCGTTTCCATCCACATGGCCGCTCGTGCCTTGCGCTACTCCTGGTTGGAAGAACTCCGTGCGGAAAATGACTTCGGCGCAATTGCCACCGCCCACCACAGCAATGATGCCCTCGAGACCGTGCTGCTCAATTTCGCGCGCGGCACCGGTTTGGCCGGTCTCACCGGTATTCCCCTGCGCAACGGCTCCATTATCCGACCATTGCTGTTCGCTACCCGCACCGAAATTGAGCGCTATGCCCGGGAAAACAACCTGGCCTGGCGCGAAGATCGCAGCAATGCGACGGACGACTATGCCCGCAATTTTGTTCGCCATAATCTCGTGCCACCGTTTCAGGCGCTTAATCCCAACTTCCTGGCCACGGCGACCCGCAACCTCCGGCACCTGCGGGGCACCCGGGCCAATGCGGACTTCCTGCTGCGCCGGCATCTGGCGTTGCCGGACCGTCTGGACCAAGAGTTTCCCATCGATAAACAGGCGCTTGCGCAGCTGCCGGATGCCCGTCAGGCCTTGCAGGAAGTGCTGGCTCCTTATGGTTTTACGGAAGAGCAGGCGCGGCAGCTGGTCGAAAACGGCGATCACGTCGGCCTGGAACTGCACAGCCCGCCCGGTTGGCGCATCCTCAATGATCGCCGGCAACTCCTGATCACCAGGCAAGACAGCAATGCCGCGGCCGCTCCGTTGCGCATCCAGGCGAATGACCTGATGCTGCGCTTATCCGATGGCCGCACCCTGCTGCTCACGCCCGCCGCAGCGCTGCCGCCGTACCCGGACGGCCGCCTGGCCGTGCTGGTGGATGCCGAAAAGTTGCAGTTTCCATTACTTTTGCGCCCCTGGCAGGCGGGTGACTGGTTCCAACCCTTCGGCATGCAGCGTCAGCGCCAGAAACTCCAGGATTTTTTTACCAATGCCAAACTGTCGCGCCTGGAGAAGGAACACTGCCTGGTACTGGAAAATGGCGACGGCGCGCTCATCTGGGTGCCGGGTCATCGGCTCGATGAACGTTTCAAAGTTCAGCCGACGACGAACAAGGCCATGAAAATCAGTTTTTTGGCAGGATAGCGTACACATAACTGATTATGATTTTCCCATTTACTTATCCCCTGCGCTTGCTGGCCTTCTGGCTGCTCTTTTTTGCTGCTTTCCGCTTATGGTTCGTGGGTTGGTTCCATACCGAGTGGTCGCCGGAAGCGCCGACTTCCATTTGGGCGGCATTTTGGCATGCGCTTCCACTCGACCTGAGCATGGCCGGCTATTTGCTCGCCCTGCCGGTGCTGCTGTGGTTTGCCGGTTTAGCGGTGGGACCACGCAGCCAGCCGGTCTTTTCCACCCTCATTTTTTGGTTCAATGTGGTGGTGTTCGGCATACTGGTTTTCATTTTCGGGGCCAATATTTTTATTTATGAGGAATGGCATACGTTGCTGAATAATCGCGCCCTGGAATATTTCAAAACGCCGGCGGCATTGCTGGATTCGATGTCGTTCATTTTCAAGCTGGTATGCGTAGCCTTGTACGCTTTCGCGGTGTGGATTTTTGTCCGGCTCTACCGCTGGGTAGTCGGGCGGCAGGTGTATGCCCCGAAGACTTCGCGCTGGAGCTTATTAACCCTGCCGGTCTGGCTGGCTTTACTGGCCCTGGCTATCCGGGGTGGGGTAGGGGTGATGCCCATTAATGAAAGCGCGGTATATTATTCACCGCATTTGTTCGACAACCACGCCGCGACCAACACCGGGTGGTATTTCCTGCACAGTTTCATCGAATCCCGCTCGACGGAAAACCGTTACCGCAGCATGGGCCGGGAGGAGGCCTTACTGCGGGTGGAAAGACTTTTTAGTGAAAATCTGGCCAATAATAAAGTGAGATTTGACTGGTCCGACCGCGCCGACAGTAGTCGCCTGAACGTGGTCCTGGTCATCATGGAGAGTATGACCGCACAAGTGGTGGAGGAACTGGGCGGCGAAAAAGGCGTGTGTCCCACCTTGAGCCGCCTCATCCGGAAGGGCATTTTATTTGAAAATTGCTACGGCAGCGGCTACCGCACCGACCAGGGAGTGGTGTCGGTGCTGGGTGGTTATCCGGCGCAGCCCGATCAATCGGTGGTGCTGCTGACCGACAAGGCCGCCGCACTCAACTCGGTGCCGAAAGTACTTCGCCGGCACGGCTATTCCACGGCCTACTTCTATGGCGGCGAACTCACCTTTGCCAACATCGGCGTATGGCTGCGGAATCAGGGGTTTGAAAAAATCGTTTCCGAAAAAGACTTCTCCACCGCTGAAAAAACCCAGCGCTGGGGCGTGGACGACGGTATTCTGCTCCAACGGGCTGCGCGGGAAATCGGTCGACTGAAGACCCCGTTTTTTGCCACCGCCATGACCCTCAGCCTGCACCCGCCCTATGATGTGCCGTTTCAAGGCGTCTGGCAAGGGAGCAGCGACCGGGAAAAATTCCTGAACAGTGCGGCTTTCGCCGACCAGGCCCTGGGTGAATTTTTCAAGACTGCCGAGCAACAGCCTTGGTACGATAATACGCTTTTCGTGCTGGTGGCCGACCACGGCGTATCGCCCCCCAATGGCTTCGGTCTTGACGACCCCAGGGCGCGACATATTCCGCTCATTCTTTTTGGACAGCCCTTGGCCAAGCTTTGGCAGGGTCAGCGCGTCGGCGTTTTTGGCAATCACCACGATGTACCGGCAACAGTACTGCGCATGCTCGGTTACCGGGAGGAAAATTTTTCCTGGAGCCGCGATCTATGGCGGTGGTCTAGCGTGCCTGGCAACTTCCAACTACCGGTTGTAGCATTGCAACGCAGTGGTTTCGCCTACTACACCAACGAAAACGGCCTCGGTTGGGTAAATAATCAAGGGGCTGGTTTTTATCAATTTCAGGATCAGACCTGGCAGATATTTCGTGGACAACTCGACTCGGCCAGCCAGCGGGATGCCCGGGCCTACCTGCAAATCCTGTACGATGACTTTCTGCGCCTGTAGCCCGCTGGCCCTGCGTCATAAAATAGTCAGGCATTTTTTTTCGGGGGGCTTGGATAGGACTGGACCTTCTCTACCTTTGCGCCGCTCTTTTTTAACGGTTCGTTAACCTGTTGTTGGCGTAAGACCTGTTTAGAGCACCTCTAAATAGTTTGCTTTCTTAACACTTCCCTTGGGGAAAGTGGAGGCGTTAATACCTTTGCGGTATTAAATCCTCGATGTTCTTGCCACATCCGTCGATTTGTTCCGGTTCGTTTGAATTAACATTAATTGAGTTAGAATATGTTGCTGAAACGCATTTATTGGGTCTTCACGCTGATTCTTGTCCTGACCTGCTCGCTGTCCGCGCAGCCGACCAAAGAGGCCGGTAAAGAGCTCTTTATAGGCAACTGTGCCTCCTGTCATAACAAGAACATGAAGGACAAGATGACGGGTCCGGCCCTGGCCGGT
>JBKJKS010000101.1:0-3577 GCA_046597295.1 Saprospiraceae bacterium | reverse complement strand
CAATAGGGATCGACCCCATCGATCCAGCCGCCACACGACAATGCAGTCCAGCTCGCGTCGGCGGCGGCCTTAAGTAGCTCCTCCCGGAGCGGCCGCATCTTGGCGCCCGATCCCACCTCTTTGGATGCGGTGGCTACGACCCACCCCCGGCGCTTGGCTTAGTCGCGCATGGCGGCGAGCTGCATGGGCAGCGTCTGCTGGTCCTGGGTGGGACCCGTGCGTGAGGCTGACCCGGAACATCTTACCCCCTGATCAAAAACCCCTCCAAAACGGCTTGTGCGAAAGTCCGTGTTTTCCAGTGTATCCAGGCAGCCCATCCGCACTGACTATAATCTAAAGTTAAAAGCCATAGTAGCCGGATCGGAAATCGAGGGGAAGCCCATGCCGCGCATGAACGTCCTGAACAGCATTGAGCAGAGCGCCTTCGAATCCCCACCGTTGTTCAACAGCGCCGAGCGTAAGCGCTGCTTTGATTTCCCGCTCGCCCTGCAAGGCATTGCCACCAGCTTGCGTTCGCCGATCAATCAAGTCTGCTTTCTGACCAGCTGCGGGTACTTCCGTGCCACCCGCCGGTTCTATCCGACCCGCGCCTTCCATCCGCGCGATCTGGCCTTCGTTGCGGAGCGATGCAGCATCTCCATGGATGCCGTCCGACTCGGGGACTACAGCAAGGAAACCATTGCACGCCATCGACAGCTCATCCTGGAGTTCTACGGTTTTCGCACCTTCACGTTAACAGGCTCAGCTCTGTTGGGGCCGGAAATCAAGCGCCTGGTCCGCGCCCAGGTCAAACCCAAGACTATCTTTGCTCGCAGCATTGACCTGCTGGTACGCGAGAAAGTGGAAGTCCCTGGCTACTTTCCATTGGCGACGCTGATCCTGCGGGCTATCAACCAACACAGCCGCGAGATGGTTGCCACCATCAAACACCTGCTGACCCCAGAGACCCAAACATTCCTCGATTCTTTGATGGTCCAGGAAGCTGCTGACCCCACGGTAGATCCCGGCAAAACCAGTGCCTATCGACTCACCGCATGGAAGAAGCTTTCCCAGTCCACCAAACCCACCGCTGTCAAGGAACGCGTGGCCGATCTGAGCCTGATCGAATCCAGCTACCGCGCCCTGCAGCCGCTGCTTGACGGCTTGGCCTTAAGCCCGGATGCCATCCAGTACTACGCCCACAGCGTCATCCGATCCGAGATCTTTCAACTGACCCGGCGTGACGAACGCAATCGCTATTTGCACCTGGTGGCATTCGTCGCCCACCAGTATTACCGACTGCAGGACAATTTGGTCGCGGTGCTGTTGACCAGCGTGCAACGGCTACAGAACACCGCCACGCGCCAACACAAAGAGCAGTGTTATACCCGACGGGAGCAACACCATGAATCCCTGAAAGCTCTCGTCGGCTACCTGGACAGCGGAGTGGTTGAAATGCTGGCCGCCATCAAGACGCTCACGCAGGACGGCACGCTCACAGACGAGGAAAAAGTTCGACGCATTCGCAGCGTGCTTGATAGCCGAATGATTCCAGAACCTATGGATGCCGAGGCGTTGGGAGAACTCAAGACCAACGTGCTCGCTGAGCTGGACGACGACGATTACTACACGTTCCTGTCCGCCCAGTCGGTGCGTGCCCAGAATCGTGTCGGTCCCATCCTCAAAGCGGTCACGTTTCTGGCCGAGCCCAGCGCACAGGATTTGCTGATGGCGATGACCTATTACCGGGACCAGGACGGCGCCATCGAGAAGCGTGCGCCGGTCGGATTTCTCACCCCGGGAGCTTGCGGCGGTGACGCGCGATAACACCTTTCGGGTGTCACTCTACAAGGCGCTGCTGTTCATCCACGTCCAGAGTGGCCTCAAGTCCGGGACCCTCAATCTGCAGCACTCCTATAAATACCGCCCCCTGGACGCCTACCTGATTGATCGTGACCGTTGGCAGCGCGACAAGGGCGCCCTCATCGCGCGCGCCGGCTTGCAGGAATTCGTGGATCCGCACCGGGTACTGGCCCAGCTGGACGAGACCCTGACCCAACAATATGAGCTGACCAATGCGCATATCGCTACCGGCCAGAATCCGCATATCAAATTCACCAAGACCGGATTCACGGTGGCCACACCTAAGCAGGAAGCAAGCCATGCTGGACCGCTGCAGCAATATTTCCCCAACCGCGATGTGGTGCCTCTGTTGGAGCTGCTGGCCACCGTCAATCGCCACACCGGCTGGATGGAGGAGTTCCAGCATTGGCAGCATCGGTACCATCACGGAGAACGACCCGACCGGGCCGTCTACGCTGGCCTCATTGCCCTGGGGTGCGCCATTGGCCTACCCAAGATGGCGCGCATATCTCACCCGGTGAGCGAAGCAGAGCTGGACAATACGGTCAACTGGTATTTCTCGCTCGATAATCTGGTGGCCGCCAATGATCGGGTGCTGGCGCTCATGGACCGCCTGGAATTGTCCAACCTTCAGCGCCGGACACCCGGCCGCCTGCACACCTCCAGCGATGGACAGAAATTCGAAGTGCTAGTGGACTCACTCAATTCCAATTACTCATTCAAATACTTCGGCCGCGACCAGGGGGTAAGCGTCTACACCTTCCGCGATGAGCGCGATCTGCTTTGGCACTCCACCGTTTTCAGTGCCGCCGAGCGCGAGAGCGCCTACGTGATCGATGGCTTGCTGAAAAACGACGTGGTCAAAAGCGATATCCACTCCACTGACGCCTTTGGCTACAGCGAGGCGATCTTCGCCGCCAGTTTCCTGGTGGGCGTTGCCTACGCCCCGCGGTTCAAGAACCTCAAGCGCCAGCGCCGCTATCTGTTCCGCAGCCGCAAAAACATGGGTCAGTCCGAGTGGCGCATCAAACCCGACGCCTACCGCGATACGGATTTGATCATCGCCCAGTGGGACGACATCCTGCGCTTCATCGCGACGATCAAACTCAAGGAAACCACCGCCTCGGATATTTTCCGGCGCCTGAATTCCTACTCCAAGCAGCACGGGCTCTACCAAGCCCTCAAGGCGTTCGGCCAGATCCCAAAGAGCCTGTTCATTCTGCGCTACATCGACGAACCAGAGCTGCGCATGTCGATCGAAAAAGTGCTCAACGGCATCGAGCACGTGCATCGCTTCACCCGCGCTGTGTCCGTTGGCAGCCCACGGGAGTTTTTGAACGCCGAAAAGGAAGATCAGAAGCTCGCCGAGGCCTGCAAGCGCCTCATCAAGAATTGCATTGTCTGCTGGAATTACCTCTATCTGTCGCAGCAGTTCGCCGCCATTGACGACCCCGCCAAACGCGAGGAATTCATCCAGGCGCTGCGGCACGGCTCCGCCGCTTCCTGGCGCCATGTGAACCTGCTGGGGGAGTATGATTTCTCCGACGAGCGGCTCAAGGATTCTGTCGGTATCAAGCCTCCAAAATTGATCGACTAACCCACCTCGAATTTTGGGAATTCATGAATCCTGGTTTTCTTCCGCTGCTCAGGTGGTTACGCAAACTCCTGTGGGACTTTACGTACCTTTGTTGGAATTTGACCAACTTTTAATCTGGATGGCTCAGTTCAAGGGAAT
>JBKJKS010000033.1:0-7915 GCA_046597295.1 Saprospiraceae bacterium | reverse complement strand
GGACGGTCGGGCGGTTTTTATCCACCCGACCGTCCCCTGGAAAAAAGGGCAACAGGCAAAGAAGGCAAAAGGCAAAAAATAGTACTGGGCCAGTTCTTGCTGTATTGCTTTTTTGCCTTTTGCCTGTTGCCTGTTGCCTTTTATTCCGCCAGCACCTTGGCGACCAAGTCGGCCGCTTCCTGAAATTCCACGGCGCCCATCACTTTCAGTCCTGATTCGTCGATGATCTTTTTGGCGATGTCCGCGTTGGTGCCCTGCAGCCGCACGATCACCGGTACCGGAATGTCGGCGATTTTTTTGTAGGCATGCACCACGCCCTGCGCCACGCGGTCGCAGCGCACGATACCGCCGAAGATGTTGATCAGAATGGCCTTGACGTTGGGGTCTTTCAGGATGAAGCGCATGGCATTTTCCACCCGCTGCGCATCGGCGGTGCCGCCTACGTCCAGGAAGTTGGCCGGCTCGCCGCCCGACAGCTGGATGAGGTCCATGGTGGCCATAGCCAGACCGGCGCCGTTGACCATGCAGCCCACGTTGCCGTCCAGTTTGACGTAGTTGAGGTCCAGTGCCTGGGCCTCCACGTCGGCCGGGTCTTCTTCCAGGGTATCGCGCTGCGCTTCCAGGTCCGGGTGCCGGTACAGGGCATTATCGTCCAGCGTCACCTTGGAGTCCACGGCGATGATCTTGTCGTCGCTGGTTTTCAGACAGGGATTGATTTCAAACAGACTGGCGTCGGCGCCGATGAAAGCCGCGTACAGTTTTTGCACGAAGTCCACCATTTCCTTGAAGGCCGGACCGCTCAGTCCGAAGTGGAAAGCCACTTTCTGGGCCTGGAACGGCCGCAGACCGAGGAGGGGATCGACAAATTCAAAGAATACGCGGTCGGGCGTCTCGTGGGCGACCTTCTCGATGTCCATGCCGCCGTCGGGGGAATACATAATCACGTTGCCCCCCCGTCCGCGGTCGGTCAAAATACTGATATAGAACTCTTTGGGCTCGTTGGCGCCGGGATAGAAAACGTCCTGGGCGACCAGCACCTTGCTGACCAGTTTGCCTTCGGCCGAGGTCTGCGGCGTCACCAGGCGCATGCCCAGCATCGCTCCGGCCAGCTCGCCGGCCTGTTCGGGACTTTTGGCCAGTTTCACTCCGCCGCCTTTGCCGCGGCCCCCCGCGTGCACCTGGGCTTTAATAACGCACCAGTCGGAGTTGTACAATTCCTTCAACTTTTTGGCGGCTTCGACCGCTTCCGCGGCCGTGTGGGCCACAATGCCCTCCTGGATTTTGATGCCGTAGGATTTGAGCAATTCCTTGCCTTGATATTCGTGGAGATTCATACAGAGCAGGCGGTCGTGAAGTGATGAAATGATGAAGTGATAAAATGATGGGTGATCACATAATCTCTTTATCACTTCATCACTTTATAAATTGGCCGCCAAAAGTAGGTGGATTTGCGGACTATGCCGGCCTTTGCCGGAAAAAATACCGGGTGGTGGAGGCCGGGCAGGAAATTACCCGCCGTGGAGAAATTATCCTATTCGGCCACGATCTTACCGTCCATAAACTCGTGGCGCCCCTCCGCCGTATTTTCAAACCGGAAATAATCATCCAGCGTAGTCACCTTTTTCTCCTCCGAACTTTGGGCTGATGCAGTCATGGCAAAAAATTTTCAGTAAAAATACGGATTTTCCGGTCCATCCGATCGATGGCAGGATCTTCTCCACTGGAGTCTTTTACTTCCACAGCGCCAACTGCGCGGCGAAATTCATCCGGAAAGTCGGCAGGCGTTCCGGACCGTCGGTATAGATTTCCGGGTTCTCGCTGAGCACGAAGGCCGGGTGGGCCTGGAAGCGCAGCCGGCCGGTAGAAAACAGGGTAAAACCAATACCGAAGTTATAACTCTTCGTCCGGGCCTTGAACAGCTGATCATGCCGCAGTTCCGACAAGGGCTGCTGCCGGAACTCGGCATTGTGAAACACCAGTTCATCCGGCGTATTGGCGTCAAAAAAATCCAGGGTCAGGCCGGCCTGTGCGTACACACAGCGGCAGCGGTGTACATAGACTTTCAGGTACAGCGGGACCGTCCAGTAATCCGGACGGAACGCCCGGTTGTCGGCCAGGTAATAGGTCACCGGCAATTGATCTTCAAAGCGCACGGTGGTTTCGCCGGTGTAGACATAGTATTCGTGAGGGTGGTAAATTTCCCGGCCGAAGCCGCCGCCGAAAGCGAACCGGTCCAGGGCCGCTTCCAGTTGCAGGCCGGGGATCAGACGCGGTATCAGGCCTTTGGTGAGTTGGTTTACATCGAAACCCACTTCGAGGCCGCCCAGCAGCAGGCCAAAATTTTTCTGGGCCTGCACTATAAATGCTGCGCAACAGAAAACATAGAGGAAAAGACTTTTTTTCATAGCCACATCAAATGTAAACATTTGTAAAGAACAACCTGGAGTAGTTGTTCGGCAGGGGAGCTCCGCACTAAAACGCCACTTTTTTTAAAAGAAAATATCTATATTTGTCAAAAAATGATGCTTATGTTCGTCGAGCCAGCCGAAAAGACGCTTACCGCCGTCGACTATTTTGAATTCGAAAAACATAGTGAGACGCGCCACGAGTATCATCTTGGAAAACTACTGCCCATGCCCGGAGAATCCCTGGATGCCAATACTATTGCCCAAAATATCCTGGAAAAACTGCGCCGCATGCTGTTGCCACAAGGTTACCGGCTTTTTCTGCAGTCTATTAAGGCAGAAATACAAGCGGGTGGCATCTATCGGTATCCAGATTTGATGGTCGCGCACGTGACCGACGTAGATGACGAATACGTCATTCGTAAGCCCATTCTGCTGGTAGAAGTCGCATCCAGTGATTCCTATCGCCGGGACAGAGCGGTGAAATACCGGGAATATACCGCTTTGGCCTCCTTGCAGTATTACCTTATTATTCATCAGGAAGAAATGATGGTCGAATTTTTTTTCCGTCAGGGAGAATCCTGGGCGACGGAAATTTTCCTGCAGCCTGAAAATCGCGTGGATTTGCCACTGTTCGGGCTTCATCTGCTCTTGGCTGACATCTACGAGTTTGTTATTTTGGACAAATACCCACCCGCTTGATCGAGCTGATTTGGATTTTTTTCAGCCTGATTTTTCAAAAGTCAGCCCTCAACGGATGGCAATGCCCTCATCGTCAATGAGTTTGCCCATTTGCACCCGGACGATGCGCGCCGGGAAATTTTGCAATATGCGGTAGTCGTGGGTGGCGCAGAGCACGGCGGTATTATGCTGCTTGGCCAGGTTGCGCATGAGCACCAGCACATCGTCGCTGGTTTCCGGATCGAGGTTGCCCGTTGGCTCATCGGCCAGGAGCAGGGCGGGACGGTTGAGCAGGGCGCGGGCGATCACTACCCGTTGCTGTTCGCCACCGCTCAATTCATAGGGCATGGCCAGCCGCTTGTGTGCCAGCCCCACGCCGATCAGTTCCTCGTTCACCCGTTTGCTCATTTCTGCCTCGTCGGTCCAGCCGGTCGCCCGCAGTACGAAAAGCAGGTTATCCTCCACATTGCGGTCGGTCAACAGGTTAAAATCCTGGAACACGATGCCCAGCCGCCGCCGCAAAAGATGGATGTTGGTCCGCGACATCGAACGCAGATCGAAGCCGGCCACTTCCCCGAAGCCTTTGTCGAGGGGCAGCGCAGCGTAGAGGGTTTTGAGGAGGCTGCTCTTGCCACTGCCGGTCTTACCGATCAGGTAAGTGAATTCGCCTTCCCCAATTTGTAAATTGATGTTCTCCAGCACAACGGTTTGGTCTTGCTGACGGATATCCGCATTACTGAGTTTGACGATGGCGGGCATAAGGAACGGGTTTTAACTGACTGGGCAGCTGCGCTTTGCTGGGGCGAAAGTAGGACAAGATCAGGGAATACCCAGCACGTCGTTCATGGTAAAGACACCTTGCTTTTCGGCCAGCCATTGGGCGGCGACCACGGCGCCGGCAGCGAATCCGGCCCGCGAATGCGCCCGGTGTTCCAGGCGAATATCGTCATTGGGTCCGGACCAGACCACGCTGTGCGTACCGGGCACTTCCCCTTCCCGGATCGACGTCACGGGTATTTCGCCCGGACCCGGCAGGGTAGGGGACAGCGCCCAGCCGGAGCTGCGGGACAGCATCCGGGTCAGGTCGTTCACCAGCGTCCTGGCGGTGCCGCTGGGGGCATCCAGTTTGTGCACATGGTGGGTTTCGGTAATGGCCGGGGCGTATTCCGGGTGCTCGTCGAGCAGGCGGGCCAGGTAGCGGTTCACGGCAAAGAAGAGATTAACCCCTACGCTGAAATTGGATGCCCAGAGAAAGGCGCCCGCCTTATCCCGGCAAAATTGCTGTGCGGCGGGCATTTGTTCTTCCCAGCCGGTGGTGCCGCTGACCACCGGCACACCCGCCTGCAAACAGAGCAGTATGTTCTCGAAGGCTGCCTCCGGCCGACTGAATTCAATGACGACGTCGGCTTGACGCAGCAGTTCCGGGCTGGCATCCGCCCGGTTGCTGCGGGTAATCCGCCAGGCGATGCGGTGCCCCTGCTCCTGCGCCGCGTCTTCGATGGCCCGGCCCATTTTACCGTAACCGAACAGACCGATGTTGAGCATACGCATAGTATTGGCAGTTTTAAAAAAATGCATCCTCCACATGCCTGATTTCCAGCACCTTGGCGCCTTGCATAATGATGGCGACAATATCGAAACGAATTTCCCAGTCGTAGCCGATCTGCTCCATATAGCGGCCGGCGGTGCGGGCCAGCAAATCCTGTTTACGAAGGTTCACGGCATCTTCCGGTCCGCCAAATCCATCCCCGGAACGGGTTTTTACCTCCACGAAAACCAGTAATTTGTCGTGTGCCCAGGCGATGATGTCCACTTCCCCGCGTCCCGCGCGGTAGTTGTATTCCACCAGGCGCCAACCTTTACGTTCCAGATACTCCGCCGCGATGGCCTCGCCGCGCTTGCCCGTTTCGGTATGCTTAGCCATGGGTGATGCTGGATGTGTGCAGGCGAAGATATTGGTAAAATCCTTCCTTTACTCCGGATAGAGCAAATACCGCCCCCGGATTTCCCGGTAGGCAGCCAGATCACTTTGCCAGGAGGCGCGGATTTCCGCTTCCGAACAACCGTCGATGATCTGGGCTTTTAATTTATTGCTGCCGGCCAGCAAATCAAAAAACTTGTTTGGCAAAAAGAACGCTTCCTTTTGCGGAAATTCCCGATAGAAATCCAATAGGTAGTTCAGATTCAATTGTTTCGCTGTCCGCAGGCTATCCAGGGGAACGGTTCGCAGGTCGATTCCCCGGCAAAGTTTCTGCGCCAGGGGGGGCTGTAAACTGCCGGCATTCGGCTGCGGTACAAAGGCGAACGAACCGTGCGGATAGTCGGGATGACCCACCATCTGGAAAGGCCAGTCCGTGCCGCGACCCAGGCTGGCCACCGTGCCTTCGAATAAGCAAATGGACGGGTACAGCAGTACCGAACGGGCATCCGGCAGGTTGGGTGAAGGCCGCACCGGCAGGTCGTAGGGTGTCTGGTGGGTGTAGTTTTCACAGGGGATCACGATCAGGCGCAGGGGCTGCGGCTGCCGGATCCAGTGCTCGCCGGCAAACAACCGGGCCAGCTCGCCCACCGTACAACCATGCACAATGGGCAAGGGCGCCATGCCCACGAACGACTCCCAGCGCATGTCCAGGGCCGGCCCGTCCACGTAATGTCCGTTGGGATTGGGACGGTCCAACACAATGATCGTTTTGCCCTGTTCGGCGCAGGCTTCCAACACATTGAGCAGGGTACTGATATAAGTGTAAAACCGCACCCCGACATCTTGCAGGTCGAAAATGACCACCTCTACGTCGACGAGGTCGGCAGGCAGGGGTTTTACTTTTTTACCATACAGCGATACCACGGGAATACCGGTGCGCAGGTCCTGTCCGTCCCGGATGGGTTGCCCGGCCTCCGCCTGCCCCCGAAAACCGTGTTCCGGCGAGAAGATACGCGTGACGCAGACCCCGGCAGCGAACAGCGTGTCGACCAGATGGGTTTGACCAATCCGGGAAGAATGGTTGACCACCAGCCCGACCTGCTTGTGGAGGAGCAAGGGCAGCAAGGTATCCAACCGGGCGGCCCCAACGACGACTGTAGCCGCTGGCAGATCGGTAATGACTTGATTTTCAAACACTTTATTTTGGGAAAACAAGTGCCCGCTGCCCGTCATCAGGACCAGTACACAAAGATATTTTTGCCAAAAACCCTTCATCTTTCAATATTACAAAACAAATCGTGTTTTTTTGCAGGAATTATCTGTTTGGAGAGGACAACTTTTGAAATTGCCTGTACCATTTGACGCAGGTTGTTCCAAGTGGCTACAAAAAGCCTGCCTATCCGCTTTTCACCCGCAACCGAGGAGTATATGTACGCTATTATCGACGTCGAAACCACGGGCGGACAGGCCCGCCACGAACGCATCACGGAGATTGCGATCGTGCTGCATGATGGCCAGCGCGTCGTGAATACCTTTTCCACCCTCCTCAATCCCGAACGCAGCATCCCCTGGAACATCACCCGGATCACCGGCATCTCGGACGATATGGTGGCCGATGCGCCCAAGTTTTACGAAGTGGCCAAACAGATCGTCCAACTCACGGAAGGCGCCATTTTTGTGGCGCACAATGTTACGTTCGATTATAGTTTTGTCCGCGAAGAATTTGCGCGACTGGGCTTTCTCTTCTCCCGCCGTCAGCTGTGTACGGTCCGGCTGGCCCGCCGGGTATTCCCGGGCATTCCCAGTTACAGCCTGAGCAATCTGAAAGCCCACTTCGGCATCCATGCCGAACGTAGCCACCGGGCGCTGGACGATACCTTGGCGACGGTCAAACTATTCGAGCTGATCCTGGCCGCTAATCAGGGTGAAACCGTGCGCGCCTTCGTAAACAATGGGGTGCGGGAGACCAAACTGCCGCAACAAATCAGTCTGGAAAGACTTCACCAAATACCGGATACCTGCGGGGTCTACTACCTGCACGACGAAGCCGGCCACGTGATCTACGTGGGCAAAAGCCTGAACATCCGCAAGCGCTTGTTTGAGCACTTCGCCGACCTGACGCCCAAAGGCGAAAAACTGCGGATTGGCGTAGCGGACCTGAGCTATGAAGTGACCGGCAGCGAACTGATCGCCCTGCTGCTGGAAAGTGCCGAGATCAAGCGACTGCAACCCCGGGTGAATCGCGCCCAATTGACCCGAAACTACCAGGGCGCCATTTTTACCTACCTCGACGAGCAGGGATATCGCCATTTGTTGATGGGCAAACCCCAGGCGCGTAACCTCAAGTCCCTCGAGCTGGTCAGCGATTATCCCAAACTGGACCATGCCAAAAATCATTTGCAAAGCCTAGTGCGGCAGCACGAATTATGCTACCGGCTGAGCCACCTGGACGCTGCGGAACGCGCCTGTTTCCATTATGCGATTAAAAAATGCCACGGCGCCTGCGTGGGCGTGGAGTCGCCGGACGATTATAATGCCCGGGTAGCCCTGGCCCTGGCCGGACTGCGCAAAAAACTGACCGGCAGCTATTTCATCGTGGAGGATGGTCGCAGCCCCGGGGAGAAGGCCGTCATCGGCGTGCAGGATGGGCGCTATATCGGCTACGGTTACGTAGAGGCCGACCTGCAGGTAACCACCGAGGACCTGCTGGAAACCCTGGCCCCGCCGCCGCCGGACCCGCAGGCCAGCCGGATCATCCAAGGCTACGTGGAGGGCCGACGGCAGATCAAGGTCACCCCCTTCTAGGCATAATTGATAAAATATCTTTATTTTTTCAAAATAAACGCGTAAAAATGGTGTGGATTTAGAATAAAGATACATTTGTTCCCCTATTTTTGGGCGACCAAGT